>JACPSV010000013.1 GCA_016193115.1 Elusimicrobiota bacterium | reverse complement strand
TTCAAGTGAGGTTGGCCAATTTTAGCGTCGAACATTACGATTCCGGGAAACATTGGATACAAGTGGCAAACTTGAAGGAAGGGTGGAATCAGGTTGTGGAAGTTCAGCCCGGGAACGAATATTGGGTGAACAAAAGCGTTCGATTAAATGTTTTGCGTTACGTGCCGGACTTTCGGGTTGAAAAAGATGCCGCAAACGGGCAATGGAAAACCTATTCCGCAAGTTTAGCGCCGAACAATCCGGCTTTGCAAGTGGAAGTGACCGCTTCTCCCAAAAGGATGGTTTGGCTTTTCGCTAAGTATCCCGAACTCTCTTCCCATTTTACAGGCGAAACAAAAAATAAGGAAAATCATTTAGATTTGACTTACCAGTTCGTTCCCGGAAAAGTGAAACAGTTTAGAAGCAAAATTGAAATTATGAAAGATAATCAAGTGCTTGCGAACGGAGAAACTTCCGTAAATCACCCTTTCCAATATGGCGGATACAATTTTTTTCAGTCGGGTTACAATCCTGAGGATCCGTCCTTTTCTTCGTTCCAGGTCTCAAAGGATCCGGGAGTCCCGGTGGTCTATGCCGGATTTGTTCTGCTTCCTTTGGGTTTAACTCTTTCTTTTTATGGCGGGAGAAACACATGAGCGCCTTCGCGGTCAATTTTTCTTTCGCTTTTTATATTCTATCGCTTTTAAGTTGCGGAGCGGGTTACCTCTTTAAGAAACGGTTTCCCCAGTGGATCGGATTTGCGCTGATGTTCTGGGTTTTTATCGTTCAGACTATTTATCTGGGATGGAGGTGGACTCAGGGCAAGTATGCTCCCATGTCCAACATGTATGAGTCTCTCGTGCTGTTCGTTTGGCTGGTTTCTCTCCTCTATTTTTTGTTTTTTGCGAAGATCCGTACCCAGGAAAGAAGATTTCCGTTGTTGGGTCTTGGATTTTGGGTGTCGCTTCTCTCTTTAATTTTGCTTGGGTTTGCCAGTCTCAATGACCGTTCTATCCAGTCTCTGATGCCGGCTTTGCAATCCAACTGGCTTCTGTTTCATGTGACCGCCACGATGGTTGGTTACGCTTCCTTTGCGGTCTCGTTTCTGGGAGCGGGAGTGTATCTCGTCTGTTTTAGGAAGAGACCGGAAGAAGAAAAAGCATTGGCTTTTGAGGGGCTGCTGGAGAGATCTGTGATCCTGGGATTTTTGTTTTTGACAATAGGCATTCTCTTGGGTTCCGTCTGGGCCAACACGGCCTGGGGATCGTACTGGTCTTGGGATCCAAAGGAAACATGGTCTCTGATCACCTGGTTTTTTTACGCGGTTGCGCTGCATTTACGGAAAACGCGCAACTGGAGGAACGAAAAGTTTGCATGGCTCGCCGCGGCGGGATTCGCGTTTGTACTTTTCACTTATTTCGGCGTGAACTATCTCGTCACCGGGCTGCATAGCTATGCTTAGAAAGATAGACACTTGAGGAGGTGTTATTTATGAAGCAGTTAAAGAAGTACGGAAGTTCTGTGGGGATCGTTCTGCTCACGCTCTTGTTGAGCTGGATTCTCCCGCCTGTGATCCAAAAGATAAAACATCTGTGTCCTGTGAGACCGGATGGAATTAACGAAGCGCAAGCCGTGGCTCAGTTCTCCAGGAAGTTTGGGATGAATTGCAATACCTGCCATACGGTATTTCCCCGTTTGACCTATTTTGGGGAGAAGTTCATGCGTAATGGGTTCCAAATTCCGGGTTCCGAGGATGGGGATGACGTCGGAAAAACAAAATCGAGCGACAAACTCTTCTTTGATCAGTTGGGCAACTATTTCGGGGTGCGTCTCAGCGTGACTCCGTTAGCCGTTAAAGCAAACACGTTGACTAAGAACGGAAACAAGGTCGAAGAATTCACGGTCGGCAATCCGGACTGGATGCAGTTCTTCGTGGCTGGAAGCATTTTTAAGAATGTTTCCATATTCATCGAAAATGAGCTAAATGGAAACACGGCGAATACGCTTGCTGTAAATTGGTACTATCTTGGATTCCACAACTTGCTTGGCTTTGGAAACATGGCGAACGTGCGTGTCGGTAAGTTGCCGCCTCTCCATTGGACGTCTGCTTCCGGCAGATTGCCCATGTTGCCGCCGGTCAAACAACAAGTGTTGACTCAGGTAACCTCTTCCAACAATGGGG
>JACPSV010000138.1 GCA_016193115.1 Elusimicrobiota bacterium | reverse complement strand
TTCCCAGTGTGTGGAAAGTCTTCAGCAAATTTTCTGCGACCTCATCTTTCCCCACCAGACCACAGCAGTTGACTTGGGCTCCCAAAGAGGCAAGGTTCATGACCACGTTCCCCGCGCCGCCGGGAATGTCCGTCTCTTCTTTAACCAACACAACGGGAACCGGCGCCTCCGGAGATATCCGCGTGACCTTTCCGCGGACGAACCGGTCCACCATCAGATCTCCAATCACGAGGATCTTCGTCTTAGAAAACTGAGCGATAATATTTTTGTAGAGATCAGATTCGCGTTTCATAGAGCGCTAATGAAAGTGATTATACAATAAATTAGTGAACTGTTTTCATTTCGGTCAGTTCTGCGGAGACGTGGCCGATGAAGACCTCCGCGCGCATCTTCACGGGGATTTTCTTCTCGTCGGCGGTCAGCCAGACTTTCAGTTTCTTTCCTTTTTGAATAAAGAGTCCTCTTTCCCTTATAAAAGGTTCTACGAGGAAGCAATCGAATTTGCCTGCGGGCACTTTTACCGTTTCTCTTTTGAGCACCTTGACGACGAGCGGCCAGTTTCTGCCCGAGTGGACCTCTAATGTAAAATCTTCCCCGACCTGAAATGTGCGTGCGCGGGTCACATACAGGCTAGAAAGCGTATCTACGGCAGGAATGGTCAAGTCCCCTTCTTCCCGTTTAGGTTCCCGCCCTTTCACCAGTTCCAGATTGCGGAATCTCTTATTCTTCCAGTCGAACTCAACGGTTTGGTCCAGAATATATTTTCCTTCCTGGTTGTGCTGTTCGAAACGGTGAGATATCCATTCCCGGGTGTCCATCCAGGACTCATTTTTGTCCCTGACTTTATAGAAGGCGTCTATGAACGCGTTGGAATGCGCGGTGGCCACAATGTGGTAGACAGGAACCTTGCGTTGAGGGTCTGCCGTCGAAATTTGGAGTTCCTGAACGCCTTCCACTTCCAGCGTGGCTTGACCGGCTGTAATGAATCCCCACTGGATATCATAGGTGAGCTTTTCTCCCGCCGCCCATGGGACCGATGCGGGATGAGCGGAATT
>JACPSV010000047.1 GCA_016193115.1 Elusimicrobiota bacterium | reverse complement strand
CCGGAATCAATACGGATCCCAAAGTCGCCCTGGCCTCTCTGCGGAACGATCTTTCAAACGTAACTACGCGATCCGCTTTTGCCCGGCCGAAAACTCTCTTCGCTAAATCGTACTGCTCTTCCCTGAATTCAAAGAGGATATCTGTCAGCCGGCGTGGATCCGAAACCACTTGCAGAATCTCATCCTGGAAATAGTCCGTATCCTTGAGAGTATCTTCAAAACTTTGCCATCCATACTCCAAGATCGTTTCATACATGGCCAACCTCTTAGCCATGAGAGAGATCTCCTCGCTCATGTAGTGATCCGCTAAACTGAGGAGATAGAAAAGCACGCGTTCCTCATATTTGAGAGAAAACTTAAACTCTTTGCCCTGACCAGACAAGTCCGGAAAATGACCTCCAAAAATTCTTACAAAGTGAAGCGCTCCCTTCAGGGAAATTCTTCTGAGTAGGTTTAAAAGAAACACATATATTTTCTGCGCGAGTTTCTCAACGATATTCAATTCTTTGTTGAATGTCTGCGATCCCTGACCTATTTTCTTTCCGTCATCCAAAGTCCGATTGATCAGGATATAGTTTTCCCCAGTTTTAGGGACAACGATCGTGTACGAACGTTCTATTCCAAAGCGAGCCAGAAGCGTCCCCATCTCATCACCAGGCTCAAACGGAATTAAAAAAAACAGATCTCCCTTATCATTGACATAACCTTTATTGACCGGAAACCTTCGCGCGCAATTTAGAAGCAGATTCAGATGTGCCTCGTCCAGTCTGTTCCTTTTCGGATCCGTCCCGACCGTCCTCATGGCTTCGCCTATGGGAACTGTTCTTTTCTCATCGCCTGCCGGGCTTTCAGGCGTCTCGATTTCCACTTGAGTGTTTGGAGCTCCGGAAAATCTGCGACTCTCTATCGCGCGCAGATACGCGATGGACGGCAATTTTTTCGCGGGGCCGACTAATATTTCATCTCCAAAGGATTTAATCAATTTTTCCAGGCCATAGGCGCCCTCCGCTATGTCCAAATTACCAAAACTCATCGAAGAGTTAATATCCTCAATCACAGAATTGCCGGGGTGCTCGCCGGCACGAAGAATTTTCGAGCCCAATATCTCTTTGGCTCTCGTAAAAGTGCGAGGAATCGGTTGACGCTTACCGCTTGAATCCGTTGTTGGAGCAGGACATATCTTTTCAAATTCTTCATCTAAGATCTGATTAAACAGATTTTCGGTTAGCTTTCTTCCATCTGAAAGAAAAGAAGCCGCGCGCACCCAATTCCAAAGCCAACGGTAACGAATTTCAACCTCGTACATCTCCTCTATCGTTGGCAGGTTTTGAGCTGCAATCTCAGCCCCATTTTGCCCTGCCAGCTTTATTTTCGCATGAGCGAGAAAATAGTCCACCATGGTTCGAAGCGCCACACGAACGTTCTCCCGCACATCCTCTTCGGAGGGGCGATAGGAGGATATTTCTACCATGTCCTTGTCCCAGTGTGTTTTCTTTTCCCCCAGAATAGCAAAGGTCTTAGCGCCTTCAATTTCAGGAGGATTGGATCTGTGAGATAATAAACGTCGAGCGATATGACGGAACGCGGATCGGGGGAAAGAATTTAGAGTTTCTTTGTTAAATTGAACGTCCACACGAAACCCTGAACTTCCATCCTGTTGCTGCGTGAAATTCAAATGCAATCCAGCGGAGCTCGCCAATTGCGGTTCGTCCACCACTCTTCCATCTCTCGTTTCCTTCCTTAAAATACGGGCGCGCGGATCGGTTGCCTGCAAAACGTTGCCGCTGGCGTCCCTGACGGTCGTAGCCAGTCTGGAGATCGGCAGACCCGCAAAATCCACTCGGCTCCTTCTACGCACTTTAAGGAACGCGTCCATCACGCTGACGGCGCCAAAAGAGATGTCTGATTCACCCGTGGCAATTGTATTTGCCCAGGGCAGCCCGCCCTGCGTCACAAGCGTGACAGAGCCGCCCTGATAGTTTCTCAATATCAATTTGCCGCCCAATTTTTCCATCACAAACTTCTTTAATTTTTTGACCGCCTCCGTATCCGGCAAGAATACGTTGTCATTGACGATAAAGCGCGAGAAAATAGATCCCAGCTCTTGGGAGAATTCTTTCCTTTTGTCATCGGGAATATCGGTTCTATCTCTAAGATCGAGATAATCTTTATTGATATTTAAGGCATAGAAGAGATTGTTCATGATTTGGAGATGTCTCTCCTCAAGAAGTACTCCGGCCACCTTTAACTGTTTAACAACCTTTCCCCTCGCCTTTGCCGCCAAACCCATGTTTTCCAGCACAAACCTGCTCTCAAAATTCTCATCCGGAAAATCCACGGTCACCCCGCTCCCTTCCGGTCCCACCACCCCCAACACATACACCTGACCCAGACTTTTTAGAGCGCCGCCAATCTTCTTTAGGGATGACAGAATTATTCTGCTGTTTGTGGCAACTACTGTTCCAAGTCCAATCCATGCTCCCGACGATTGGACGTCTGCCAAATGTTGGATGGACCCAGATGTCATTCCGCGAGCAGCCAGATAGCTGGCTAAATATCCTCCTCCGATTAAAACCAGAAGGCCGAGTGTTGTCTTAGCGGCGGATTTGACAGTTTCTGCCGAAACTTTTGTTTTGGAACGGAGTGAGATGAGCCTTTTTAATGTGAATCGCCAGGCTCTAACGTAAGACGGGTCTTTCTCTCTCGCCATGACATAGAGGGTTATCGGCTGGTTAGAGGAAGAGGAGGGATCGAATAAGTCGGACAACATTCCGGATTCGACCGCGGCAACCTCGCTTTTCTTCACAAGATTTAGGTTGGCTATAACTTCTTTTGGGTTGGCCGATAGTCTTTGAATCAAATCTTTGTTATCTTCGCGAACCCAAATAGAAACGACATATTTTGAACCGCCCATGCGCACCGCGGCAGAAACCCTTACGTTCGTTTGATCGCTAACTGGATTTTTCGCGTTATGCGTATAGGATGGCCGCCCAACTTCCAAAATGGTTACTTCCACGGATTCTAACCCTTCTCTCTGGCGATAGGCAGTCAGCTCGTTCAGAAACGTCTTTGCGCTGTTCCGCCCGTGAGCGAACGTTACGACCGGCAGAAGCGTTCCTTCCGCATTTAAAAATATCGCTTCCGCAGGGCTAAGAGTGTCATGGCGCACATCTCCCAAAACTCTTTCCGCCGCATAGCTCACCTTTTCCGGCAGGAACAGGCTTTCTAAAGGCAGAGATTTTCCCTTAAAGGAATTTAAGGGATGGTATCCGTCGTGCACGTCGCTCATCTCCATGTTGGGACGAACTGTGATGTAGGAAATGCCTTGCTCTTTGAGTTTGGATTCTACGCCTTGGCTGTGATAACCACCGGCCACTAAAACACTGATCTGCGCGTTCTTCTCCCGCATGCGCCATCGCAAGTTTTTGACGAATATGCCGTTTCGGGCATGGGAAAGCTGGTTGAATTGGGCGACATTATTAAGAACATTGAGGATGGAGGTTGGTATGCTTTCTCCACCCCTCATCCCAATCCTCTGGCCAATTTTTCTAATCTCTGCTTCTCTCCTTCCGTACTCTTCCCACTCTTCTGGGCTTAGCCGGAAATCCAAAGCTTTTCCTAAAAGCAAAAAGTCTGTGTCTGTTTCCTGTAACTTGGAGACGATCTCTCCTTGCTGGGAGAATTGAATCAAGGCGTTCCATACTTTTCTTTCCAGATCCCTGACTTCCTTAAATAAGTTCTCCCTATCAATTCCCTCCACTAAAATCACGTATCCGATGTAACGTTCCATCTCCGGCGTGATTTGAACACCCGCTTTCATGCACCTTGATTTCAAACTCTCATAAAATTCTCCATATCCAATCCTGCCTAAACGATAGGCGAGACTGTCTTCCAGAAGTTCAATCAGTTCGTCCCTGTTCAGATTTTCGGAGAGTTTTTCCAGAAGTTTCTTCTGATCTTTTTCCACCTGCCCAATTTCTTCTGATCTTTTTCCACCTGACCAAAGTCCAGAGACTTCTCCAATGCATAGGATCTAAGGTATCTTCCCACATTCCCGCCATTCTGAGTCCCGACCGAAGGTTGGGACGAAGAATCTACTTTCTTTAAATGCAGTAGATTCTTCGGCTTCGCCTCAGAATGACGGGACGGCTTCGCCTCAGAGTAACTTCTTAGATAACCTAAATAATCTCCTAATTTTAGGGTTCCTTTTTCGTAAGATTGTTTGTTTTTGTCTAACTCTTTAAGTTCCGGACTATAATATTGATCTTTCAGACTCTCGATTCTTGTTGAGGTCAACTGGATCCAGGATTCCACCTCTTTCGCGGAACCCAATGTTTCCATAAAACTTTTTCCCTGCGCAACGTAGGGTTCTCTCTCTTCCACACCAAAATAGTCCACTCCATCCTGGCTCAAACCTGCCACTTCCACGCCAGTCAGAATTCCCTTCTGAAGCATGGCGCCCGCAAACATCAGGGCGCTTTTTCTGTCCGGATAACGTCTCAACCTTTCTATCCCCTGCATCAACCCTTCGGCCCCTTCGACCCCAACCACCGACACGCCCATCTCCATTAGATCCTTCAAAAGGAGGGCCACGTTCTTTTGAACGCTGGGAACGTCGTGCGCTTCTTGAATCTGGATGATAAGAGGTTTCTGGGTTTGGATTTTGCCGTTCACGAGTTTCAAATCCTGTCCCGGAACCACGTGTACCCGCTCAATTTCACCAAACCGCTCAATGCGCTGCGCCAACTCTTGGGGGATCCCAACCTCTTTCTTGCGTTGGCTTCTCCGGGAGCGGACGCGTTCCATCACTCGATGCATCCTATCCTGCGAAATCCCGCCTTGAGGCGTTATCCACGACCCATCTAACTTGCCCGGCACAACCATCCCGTTCCCCACCACGGACTGAAGCGAAGGCAGACCCATAGCGGAGGCCAACTGAACGGGATCCCGTTTCTTTAAATCGTCCACAGACTTCCTGCGCTCTTCCCAGAAGGACGCCTGCGCAAACGGCGCGCTCACCGTCGTAAACAAAAAGCTCGCCGCCACCGCCGCAGCCGTAAACCTCTGCCAACCACGCATTTTCTCTTCCATCTTAAACTGATTCATGTCATCTCCCCTTATGTAATCGAGTAGAAACCTGACCTGACCTTTACTTATCAATAATTTTCTGCTAGACTGCTTCGTATGGCAATTGCAGATACGCTTAAAATCTTTGAGACTCTTCGCAGAAGCTTTGACGAGCAACAAGCTAGAACGATTGCTTCCGCAATAGAAGGCGCTTTAGAAGAAACAGAGCGGGCGACGTTCGAAAGGTTAGCCACCAAAACTGAACTTAAAGAATTAAAAGTTGACATACTTAAATGGATGGTTACTCTCTGGATCACGCAGATGATCGCCATTCTCGCCCTCTTCTTCAAATAATCTAATCTTTTACGCATTGACGTTCACGAGTTTGTTGCCTTTCATTTTTTGGTAGATGGCTTCGGCGCCAATCACTTCACGGATCTCGCCGTTTGGATCGGGCTGCCAAATCGTGATGAGGGACTCATAGAGCCCGTCCCTGACGATCTGAGTCAGATTCACAGTGACAAGCAGGAACTTCTCTCCCCTTACAATTAAACTGCGGTTGACCATCACTTCATAGAGCCACCGTTCTTCTAGGACGGCTGTCCGCATTTGCACGAATCCAACGCGCGCAGACTGCAATGCCGTCCACTCCTCCCTCGACAACTCCTTCTTCAAAATGTTCCTCATCTTTCCTTCCGAAAGCGCTCCCGCAAACACTATCCTGTCCCCTTCTTGAATGCCGTGAGCAATCCTGGAGCGAATGGCGTTTAGAGTCCAGACTTTATTGGCTTTGTTCCATCCCCAGTTGAGATCAAATAATACCGCGTCCTCCCCCTGTTTCTGCCACAGCTGGGCAAACTCGATTCCCCTCTGATGAGCAGTCTCCCGCGCAGATTTTACTTCGGCGCGCGCCCGGTTGTAGATTTCGTTCATCTCCTCGCCTTTTTCCGGCGTGAGCGAATTTACCAAACCAAGCAGCTCATACAAATACGCTATGCTGAGAGATGGGGTTAGATTTCGCCCTTCAGGGACAGACACTTCAAATTGCGGCGCTCTCATTTCTTCGGTCAGGTTACTATGGACAGGAACGATATCGGAGTTGGACACAAAGTATTTTCTCAATATCTTCTCAAAATCAGACTGATTAGAAACGTCCCTCCCCTCCAACTCATCCGAAGCGCCCAAAAGCCAAACAGATTCTTTCAATTTGGAGTCTGTGGGGATAGAGGCCGCACCCACCAGATGCTCCATCTCCCTTCTATAATCCACCGACAAACCTTGCGCTTTCAAATCAAACTCTTCCGGACTAGAAGAGCTCAAGCGGTCTAATTTATTACTCCTCGCAATTTTCCTCGCGCGCGAAGTGGTAAAGGAAGCATAGAGCGCCGAACTCACAATCCCGCCCGCCCAACCTTGCGGTGACCAACTTCCCAAAAGAGAATTCAGTTCTGAAAGATCAAAAATAGAGGGACTTCCCATCCAAGTAAGTTGAGTTCCAAGATCGTGAATAACACTCCATCCTGCCGCCGCGCCTATCCCAGCCAAAAGAAGAATGCCCCCTATTTTAATGGTAATCGCGCCCCTTCGAGACGGTTTGTCTAAATCCAAAATCTCCACCGTGACAGGTAGATCCAGTTTCTTCACCTCTTCACAGGCATCTAAAAGGGTCGCAGTGTCATCCTCTGTCATGAGGAAATAACCTTTGTCTTCTACCCAGACTTGACCATCTTTCAGGATAACTTGCCTATTGCCTCCGCTAAAAGTCATGATCATAGAAACTTGCATATTTTCCTGAAAAAGGAGTTGCTGTTTTCTCTCAACCCAAATCCCATTTTTATATTCATAAACTTTCAACGCCAGACCAGATCCTCCTGCATCACGATCCCCGCTCCTGACATCCGATTGAGAAATTGGGTTAATTCGGATACTCGTTTTTCCATCCGCAGAGATATATGGACTATCTTTCGTGACTCTTGTCATTAATTTCATCCTGCCGAGATCCCTTTT
This sequence comes from Elusimicrobiota bacterium, assembly GCA_016193115.1. Classification (GTDB taxonomy): domain Bacteria; phylum Elusimicrobiota; class Elusimicrobia; order 2-02-FULL-39-32; family 2-02-FULL-39-32; genus JACPSV01. The sequence goes on along the minus strand of JACPSV010000047.1, from coordinate 892 downwards.
CTTCAACGAGCGAACTCCGATTTCCCTCCATTCCAAACCCCCTGCTTCGTCACTAACTAAAAATCCCTGTAGAACCCCAATCAAATCCTTTATTTTGGCTGTCGTTTGCGCCCATAATTCAAGATTCTCTGTATCGTCGAGCGAACTTTGGGTCCTTAATGTTTTTGCGTATCCATGAAAGATAAAAAATCTATTTATAAATCCTCTCAATTCCTTAACATCCGTCAAACGCTCCCACTTCTCCCCGCGCCTTCTCTGTAGATCCCCAATCACCGGAATTGGCGGGAATGTAAATTTCGAAGGTTTCGCGGGAAAAGTGTGCGCCGCCCATGCAAGTCCTAACCCCATCAGTCCAACGATCAGCCAACTCGTCAAGAACGTGGTTCCTCTGATGGGAGTTCCGGCTCCAAGCATTTCAACCTGTATGGGCAGATCCCGCGTTTCCAAAATGTTTCCGGTCTCAAGATCAATTCCGCTCTCCATGCCATTGACAACAAAGTGGCCTGGTTCGTAGATGACGATATGTCCTTCCTCGTTGATTGAAAATCCTTGTCCAAACGCGTTGATAAAGATTTTACCCCTACGAGTCCTACTCATCGGCAGAATCTTTCCTTCGGTTTCCTTTAAGTCGGTGAGTGTCCTGGTTTCCGAACCTTCCTGAGCGTAAAAGCCCGCTTCTCCGCCTATTTCCAGATTAAACCCATAGCTTGTCGGGCTGTAAGCCCAGACATAATTAAAAAGGTTGAACGGTTCCCAGGCTTCTATCCGATCCCTATAAAGAAATTCGCCTCGCCCAGCTCTTTGCATAAAAACCCATCCAACATTTTTCTGATCGCGAGCATATAAAACACGGTTTCCGTCCGGATTCCAATGCACCGTAACGGACTTAAAT
>JACPSV010000046.1 GCA_016193115.1 Elusimicrobiota bacterium | reverse complement strand
TCCTAAAGAATCTCACCAGAAACCTGTCCAAAAATCAGGTGCAAGATCTCTTGAGCGTGAGTCTGGCCTACCGTCTTGGGAACGTGAAGCACAGCGATTTCTATGTTTATTTGCGGAAACTCTGCCAGAAGGGCGGGCTAGACTTCAATCAGTACCCCGCGATGGACTCTTACATCCGATACATCCTGATTTCTGACAGAATCCAGGCAGAGAACCTCTTCAACGAAGTTAAAAGGATGGAAGAGGGCATCTACCAGTCCTTGGCCAGGACGGACGAAGAGAGAAGGCTCCTCACCCAATCCAAGTCCCTGCACCTTTTAGGCAAACTTCTAAGCTCTTCTCTAACCCGAGAGGAGTGGGAAGAGTATTCCAACGAACGTCATTCCCGCGCAAGCGGGAATCCAGAACAAACTTTCCGCCGGCTAGATTCCCGCTTTCGCGGGAATGACGAAACTTTCTTGGACCTAAAATCCTTTGAAGACTTCTACAAAGAATCCCTGATCAGGGATGAGAAGATATCGGAAAACGTCATGAAACAGTTCTCCAGCCAACCGCGTTCCGGAAAAGATCCTTCCGTCGCAGTGCTTGTGACCGGAGGGTTCCATAGCGAAGGGATAGAAAAGATATTGACCCGATCCAACGTGGCCATGATCACGTTCACCCCCAAAATATCCAAAGTGGACACGGACAATGGAACCGCTTATCTCAGTGTCTTCACCCAAGAAAAGACCCCTCTTCAGAAGCTGTTTGACGGCGACAAGCTCTTCGTGACTCCAGAGAATCTACCAACCTCAACAAAACTGGAGGCAGCGGTATCTATCAGCGCCATCCATTCTCCAACCAATGTAGAGAGAGCAAACGAATGGTTACACAAACTGCCAGATTCAATTAGGAAGATGATTGAGATCATGAGAATCAAGATTCAAGGCAACAATTTAGAAGTTACTGTGAATAGTCCCAATGGGGAAGTAGAAACAGAAATCCAGCGCGCTAACGATTTAACGGTACTAGACATAACCCGCGGTGAAATTGCGGCCAAAACCGGAATTTTCAGCCAAATAAAACACATTACCCAACAGACATTACAAAAGACGATTAAAACTTTACGGGCTAAAATCATACAAAAACTAATAATCGCTATATCTAGCGCTATGGTTGTTCAAATCATCGTGAGCCATTCTTTCTTCCCTGGGAGTGCG
>JACPSV010000045.1 GCA_016193115.1 Elusimicrobiota bacterium | reverse complement strand
GTTAATTCATCCAGAACGATCCTTCACAATTGTGGAAACGGACAGTTCCCATACGTTTGGACTGATTCTGAGAGTTGAATCCAGTCGGGGGCCGGTGACGTTTCACTTTGTGGTTTCTTCCGTATGGAACCGATGGCGAAATGAAGAAGGGCGAATCAAGGGTCTTTTCATTGATTCCACGATGATTCAAACCGGTGAGAACCGTTTTCAGATTGTGATCCCCAAAGATGTTTTGGATGAAAGCATTCCATTAGGACGTCGTCTTCTAAGGCTGATGGAAGAAGTGGATGAAGGAGTCGCCAAAGCGGAAGGAAAATCACCCCAAAAAGTAGATGAGTTCTACCGTTCCTTGGACAAAGCGGAATTCACAATCTTTGACGACGTCCCCGCCGCCGCAGAGAAAATCCGGCAAGCCCAATCTGATGTGTCCGTACAAATGGAGTCAATAGATACACCCAATCCTCCGACTTTTGTGGTGGGAGGAAGCATGGTATTGACGCGGAGGAGTGGTGGCGCTCAGAGTTTTTCCTCTCATCCCAATCCATGGAGCGAAACTCCTTCCCTCACGGCCACGGTTTTCCAGGGGAAGTGGGCCTGGCTGAATCTCCCGATCCAAGCGGTCTTTGGCCTGAGTCTGGCAACCCCTGTGCAGGAAATTGCCCATATTTTAGCGGCGCTGGGTTTCAAATTGCCCGTGGATTGGAACAGAAGTTCGCTCTGGAGTTCTGTCTATATAGATTACAGCAGGGCTCCTCCACTGGTCAACGCTTTCGTTCGGTTGATAGGTCCCCTCGCCAATCTTTTTGTAGGAGTCCTCGGTCTCACATTTCTCAACACTCTAGGCGTTCCTTTCCCTGACATCGCATCCCTTCATGACATCTCCTCACTTATGGTCATCCTATCCTATATCTTTTCTGCAAGTAATCTTGCGTTATTCGTTTCCGACACTGTTCTTTCCCTTAGCCTACGGAGGGGGGATGCGCGGGATGCTTTGGCTGAGTTGAGTTTAGTAACGGCAGGCCCGAAGATGGAAAGTCATTCAGCCAGAATTTCGAAAGAGTTATGGAGGAAATTGAGATGGACATTAAAGAGTTTCAAAATATTGAGCCCAAGTGGTCCGGTGTTATCGGTTGGAGAGAGATTGTATCGAGGCATCCTAAAAGGCAGCGGCGTACCCTTTAGGAAATTTACGTTCCGGATATTCCACCATCAAAAGCCACTCCGGACGTTTGTTGAAGCGTTTGCGAATCGTGTCAATTCTTTGCGGTCTCATTTTCTTTCCACCCCAATCGCAAATCTATCATTGGAAAGAATGAAAGTCAAGAGTGCGTTGACCGACGGGAAGCAGGCTCAAAAAATGCTCTACCCTTCCCGCGCATGGACATCTGATTTTTCGACAGGAGCAGAGAATCAAATTGACATTAACACTGCATCGGAGGATAAGCTTAGAGCTTTGTTTGGTCAGGTGCTGCATCCAAAATGGGAGGGTAAAAGGCTCGGCAGCATTGTGAGTCGAATTACGGAGAGGAGGCCGTTCTCTTCTTTTGATCAACTCAGCAGTGTGCCCGGTATCGGAGATGGATCCACATTCCGTAAGATTAATGTCCCAATTCCTTTTGCCTCAGAAGAGCATCTCGGTCGAGAAAGCGCTTTGCGACCGGTCATGGAGTTTTCTGTGTATCGCGACTATTTACTTAAAAACATTGAAGCAGTCGTCCCACCTCATTTGGAGTCTATTCGCCCAGACATGAAAGCGGTTTTGGAAGCGTGGATTGAGAATATTAGGTCGGCGTCCAACGCCTCGGAGTTGGCGAATGCATTGGAGCAGATGTCTCTGAACACAAGCGAGGAAGAAGGGATGATGATCGAGAGAGTCAGGAGTTTCTTTCAGGTTCGCTATGGGATTGAAGATGTTTCCGTTATTGTATCGCATCCTCTCTTCGGTGATCCCAGACATGCGCCGGAACTCTATCATGAAAGCGAGTATCAAGCTGACGTGGAGTACCACAAGACGATTATGGGCCACATTTTGTTCTTTTTCTGGGGTTCAGGCATTGCAGGGATGACCTTTCGTCTTCAGGATCAGGAAGGAGGAAAAAATATTATCGTGATCAAGAGAGATTCATCTCCTGGTCAATTTCTTTATACGCTAATCCATGAATCACACCATCTTAGACAACGTATGGAGAACCCCCGCATTGATTCTTCTGCGCTAGGCATGGCCGTTGAAATTCCCGGCGCATTACCCCATTTTCTAAGGGAATCTTATGCAGAATTCTCTGCCCAGAGAGATATTCCGGAGGTTTGCGCGACTCTGCCGTTCGGTCAGGATATTTTAGAATTCTTGGGTCCTAATTTTGAGGTGAGATCGCCTTATGGAGCCGGACTGGAATTTATAAGGAAAATCCTTGAGAGCAAGGACTTATCCGCGTTTTTTTCTGCGGTTGAGCAGGCGGCAATCAAGGATGATTACACTTCCTTATGGAGACTATTGGGGAAATCCAGATTAGAATTGTTCCTGCGTATCGCAAGGAATCTTATCGTAAATCCTCGATCTCTTCTAACAAAACAATATGACGTTTTTGTTGTGACTCATCTGTTAGTTTTATTGGCCAGCGGATCCAATTCTAACGCTAATTTTAGAAATTTGTATCAGGCCATTCCTTTTGTGCTTGAAGCGCTTGCGCCGAACGGGGATAGTGTTCGTGTTATAAGAAATTCCGCGGCCCGGTATGGAATGAACCTTTCTGAAGAACAAATTCACGCTATTCTGGTTCAGGCTTATCAGGAGATCAATAAAGAAAACACGGACTATGCTTTGGCAGGAGAGGTTTTTAGGGCAGGACTGAAACTGTCGAAGGCCAAAGAAATGGTCGCAACCTGGCTATCTGTTTTTACAATGGAATTTCTGCGGAGTGGAGGCGCTCAGAGTTTTTCGTCTCCTTCCAATCCAGGGAGCGAAACTCCTTCCCTCACAGCCACGGTTTTCCAGGGGAAGTGGGCCTGGCTGAATTTGCCTGTCCAAGTGGTTTTTGGTTTGGGTCTGGCAACCCCTGTGCAGGAAATGGCCCACATTTTGGCGGCGCGGGGTTTCAGATTGCCCGTGGATTGGAACAGAGGGTCTCTCTTTAGTTCCTCTTTCCCAGACATTACATCCGTTCGTGACATACCTTCAGGGATTGTTGTTCTATCCTATATCTCTGCAAGCAATCTTGCGCTATTTGTTTTGGACACCGTCCTTTCCCTCTTCCTAAGTAGAGGAGATGTCTGGGACGCTCTGGTATTGCTCTTCCTGCCTTCTACCAAGCCCTTGGTTCCAACTTTTGCGATCGCGGGGGCAGGAGACCAGAGTTTAGAGGCAAATTTGGGAGACTCTGCGCGAAGCGGAGGAATGATGGATTTCCCCGATGCGGTGTCCATGTCCGGAGACGCCCAGGGTTTTGGTTCCGGAGGGACTGTTTCTGAGAATCCTCACTCCTTAGCGGGGTCTTTGGCAGAGGCGACGTTCTACGAGAATCCGGATTTAGTGGAGGAGGCCAATGAACTTGTCGCCGGATTGTTCAGGGATTATGACAGACGGGTCTATTTTAAGTCTTCTTTCCATGGTTTTAAGGTCGTGGAAATTCCGGAATATGGATTCCCGGCAGGAAAGAAAACAATTCCATTCTTTAGCGACGGGGAGGGGTACGTCTACCTAACCCGCGGGTTTCTGGAACGCGTCCATGCCGATCCTTTTAGAGATCAGATTCTGTTTGAGCTGGCCGTACACTATAGTTTTAGATTGAACTTTTCAAGATTCATAAGAGAAGGCGGTTCCGGAGAGATGCACATCCGGAAATTTCTGGAAAGGTTGGATTTGGTCCATGGCACGGACATCTTTATTTTCAATTATCTGCCTGCGGTTACTCATGGCAGGGTCCAAGGGGAACGGAAAGAGGGTTATGGACCGTTTCATCTATGGGGAGACGAAAACGAGGCGGTTTATCATCTGGCGCTTTTCCTGGAAAGGTATGCATTTTTAAGGAAAGTGGGATACCGTCTGTCTGGTTCGGACAAAACGATCGGAGGGCCGGAAGACCCGTATCAGTTTGGAAGAGACGATTGGCTGGATTTTAGGGATAGTTCCCAGGGAAAAAGTTTTCTGACTCTTCCGGGAAAATTGGCGATACTTTTGGAAAGTTTGGAAGAGGATCGAGAAATTAAAGTCGGCGCCGCCACGATTTCTAAAGAAGAAATTGATCCTGAGTTCAGGGTCAACCTTCCCCGCGAAAATCAGTTATACATTGGGAGTATGGTTTATGACTACTCCAAAGGTTCGCGTTTGGATCTGCCAAAGATATGGAATGTTCTGGGTCGTTATACGGGGGATCGTTATGTCACGGGACTCGTTGCCACGTTTGTCAGGCGGTACGGGAACGATCAACGGCACTTCATTCGAGATCTCTTTGAAACCTATCAAGGAGAAGATCTCATCCAGATCATACTTCCGCTCAACCGTTTGAGTAGAAAGGCTAACTTGAAGGATTCAGAGAGAAACTATGCTGCCAACGAGGCGAATCAATTGATGAATCTTCTAAACCGGTTGGTTCGAGTAAACTCCTTGGAATCTGTTCTGAACTCTTTGGAAGAACTCAATGCAATTTATGATCTATTGAATCAACGGTTCCGCCCGTTCGGTGAAATAGGCCCAGTGATGAGAATGTTGTCAGAATTTCTAAGGAATTCCAAAACGAAGGAAGAAACCTGTTTGATCGCGTTTCGGGAAATTTTATCCTCCACGGATCCCAAGAATCTCATCCCCTTGTTGGAAACCATTTCCAATGATCCCGGCGCCATAACGGATCTCAGCAGAATAAAATTCTTATTAAAAATGATCAAGGAAAAAAATATAGATTTTTCTGATCTCAAACACTTGCATAAAATCCCTCTCTCTTTATTTGAGACGCTCCTCGTCTACAGTTCATCGCCTCAGAAGGATTTGAGAATCCTTTCTGGGGGGGCTTGGGCGCGCCAGAGTATTGAAGATGGCGTTCGGCAAAATATAGAAGACTTGTATCGCCGCGGATACCATTGGATTCACGCTATATTTTTTAAGAGTATCCGTGGGTTTCTGGATAGGGAAACGGAAATCGAAATGCAGGTTTCCAAGGATCCTCATTTCGTCCCGACGGTTCAAACCAAACACCCTCGGCGGGATTATCATCGGAATGAACTGGATATGGAATGGAGTGAGGAAGAAGACGATTTTCAACTGTTAATTTTTGCATCCAAATTCCTGAAAACGGATTCCGGAAAACCTGTGCCGTTCAATAGATTTAGTTCCTTGTTGGCGAACACGGCAGGCGTTTTGTACCTGCTCCTGCCGGAAGATTACGCCGAACGGGAAGAAGCTCTGGATTCCTATTGTGAGCTGAAAGACCGTCTGTTCCGTTTCGCCGTGCGCTTATTGAAGAAAGATGACGATGATCTCGACCCAATTCTTTTTGCCAAGAATTTAAGCGTCATCGTTCAGAGGATGACTATGGATCAAGTCGCTTCCCTTCTGGATTGTTTGGAGGCTGCTTTGGATGGATCGGACCGGGAACTCATCAATCCTTTTGTGGAAAGTTTAACTTACTTGGCGGAGAACATGAGTTATGAAGAAGGGCGGGACGGGATCGGGTCGGCATTGGAGGATCTCCGCCAAAATGGGTTAGCGCGCTCCCTGGAATCCACGCTTCAAAGGCGGTTAGCTCATGAAACCAGGAAGTTCCCGGAAACACCTTTGATGAGAATGGTGGCGCAAATTGAAGGGTTGGGATTATCCCGCAAAGCGGATCTATTTAGAAAATTGAGAGTCGTGTCCGCTTACGAACCTGTACTTGCCAAAAAAACAAAAAGGGAACTTCAAACC
>JACPSV010000092.1 GCA_016193115.1 Elusimicrobiota bacterium | reverse complement strand
TTTGAGCGGCTTCTCTTTTCTATCCTGGCAGGATATCCTAATTCCTGGGGCGTGTTCCGCGAATCCATGATTGCCTGGCTATCGGACAAGTTGTGGGTGAAAAGCCTGATCAAAGAAAAACTTAAAGTTCCGGAACCCAAAATACTTTTTAGCGAGCACCACTTGTCTCACGCGGCCAGCGCGTTCTTCTGTTCTCCTTATAAGGAAGCGGCGATCCTGACTGTAGACGGCGTCGGGGAATGGACGACTGCATCCTACGGGCGAGGCCAGGCATTTTGGAACGGCGCCGACGCCCAGAACTCAATCCAACTGAACTCCGAAATCCGTTTCCCCCACTCCGTGGGTCTTCTCTATTCCGCCTTTACGGCTTTCCTTGGTTTTGAGGTGAACGAGGGAGAATACAAAGTCATGGGCATGGCGCCTTACGGCCAACCCAAATATGTGGAAAAAGTGTACAAACTCATCCACCTATTTGAAGATGGAAGCTTCGTTTTAGACATGTCCTACTTTTCTTTTTACCATCACCACGAGAGGACGTTTAACGACAAATTCGTTGCCCTCTTTGGACAGCCGCGCAATCCCAAATCTCGTTTTGTAACGGATCAAACCAGTCTTTTCGATGATCCTGTGCCTCCGACTCAGGAAGAAATCCATAAAAACCAATACTATGCGGACATTGCCGCCAGCATTCAGAAGGTGACGGAAGAGATCATGGTCAAGATGGCCAACCATCTGCACAAAACGACAGGACTCAAAAAACTCTGTTTAGCCGGCGGGGTCGCGTTAAACAGTGTGGCGAACTACCGCATTTTACGCGAAACTCCTTTTGAGGAGATTTATATCCAACCTGCCGCGGGAGATTCCGGCGGAGCGATTGGGGCGGCTCTCTACGCGTATCACGTTTTGCTGGGCAAACCGCGGGTGTTTACGATGGAACACGCTTATTGGGGCAAAACCTATGGGAACGGCGACGTCCACAATTTTCTAACCAGCAATCAGATTTCTCACCAGAGAATAGATGAGGACGAGAAGTTGTTTGACCGGATTATTGACGCGCTCTTACAAGGAAAAGTCATCGGCTGGTATCAGGGAGGGTTCGAATGGGGACCGCGCGCTCTCGGAAACCGGTCCATCCTGGCGGACGCGCGTAATCCTAAGATGAAAGATATCGTGAACATCAAGATCAAGTTTAGGGAACCCTTCCGTCCCTTTGCTCCCAGCGTCATTCAGGAAGCGTGCGAAAAATATTTTGACCTTCCGGACGCCTCCAAACATTATCCTGCCCGGTTCATGCTTTACGTCACTCCCGTTAAGAAAGATCAGCAGGCGAACCTTCCGGCCATCACGCATGCCGATGGTACCGGCCGTCTCCAGACAGTTTTTAAGCAAACCAATCCCCGCTACCACAGACTGATCGAAAAATTTGGCGAAGCCACGGGCGTGCCGGTCCTATTGAACACTTCCTTTAACTTGAAGGGAGAACCCATCGTCACCACCCCCGCCAACGCCTTCAACACGTTCTCAAAGAGCGGAATGGACATGCTTGTTCTAGATCATTCCATCGTTGAGAAAAAATAGCTCATTTCCTGATTTAGATCGGCAATGTCTGAAATAAAAAGAAATCTAAAGATTGATCTCCTGATTGGGTTAGGAGTAACGATTGGGCTTCTGCTTTCAGCCGAGATGGGTTTAAGACTCTATTGGAAGATCAAATGGCCGCAAGATTTGGAATGGTGGAAAGCGGATGGGCAGGCAGGAGCCAAATATAAGCCGGGAACCTATGGCCTCCAAAGTCCAATCGGTTTTTCGGGGCAGGTAAACTCTCTGGGATATCGGGGTCCGGAATGGACCAGGGGCAAAGGTCGCCGGACATACCGCATGATTTGTGTAGGGGACTCCGTCGTTTTAGGGCTGTGCGCCAAACAACCGGAATCTGATTTTCCCACCCAATTGGAAAATCTTCTCAACCGAAACCACCAGGGAAAAAAAATTGAGGTACTGAACGCTGGTTTGGGCGGCAACAATTCTTCTCAGACGCTTTATCGCTTAAAAACAGAATTGGCGGAACTTCAGCCGGACTGTGTGATTATTTCAGTGGGACTCAACGATCTGATTGAGCTAAACCCGGGTTTACCCGCCACGTACCGTACAGGCGGTCTGGCTCGCAATCTGACCAAACGGTCTTATCTGGTTAGAACTTTCTTTGGGGTTGTTTATAAAGTTCTCCTCCCAAAATTGCCTCACACTCCGGAAGAGTTGGAACGGAAAAAGAGGGTTTTCGATCAGTTTGTGCCGCATCTCTACATTTCTAATCTTACAGAGATGGCGCGGATTTGTCGAGAAAGGAACGTTCAGATTGTGTTCGCGACGTTGCCCCACATTGTTTATATGAGGGATATGGATCGTTATTTTGGAAAGGTTTCGCTTCCATATTATGCGCGGGACATCCATCTTTATCGTCTTCTTGTGGATAGGTACAATGAAAGCATTCATCAAGTTGGAACGCGAGAGAATGTTCCTGTCGCAGAGATGGCAGACTTCTTTAAATCTTTGCCCAACGGGTCGGAATTTCTTGTAGATAACTGCCACTTTACGGATGCAGGATACCATCTCTACGCCCAGGCTTTGGAAAAGGAATTGCGTGACAAAGGAGTGATCACATTCCATGGAAACAATTGAACGATTCAAAAACAAACTGAAGATTATCAAAGATTTCGTCGATTTTCTCTGGGCAAGAAAACTGTGGTGGCTGATTCCCATGGTCTTGGTTCTCCTCTTGATCGGCTTGGTGTTGATCATGGCCCAGGGATCCGTGATCGCCCCTTTCATCTATACCCTGTTTTAATCCAAATCATTCGGGTCAATCGTAAAGTTTCTCCTGCGATTTCAAAATGCGGATCATTGCAGAAGTTGCCAGAAGAAAGAAGATAGCGGCTTAAGCTTGTAGTTTGAAGTGGATGGTCTGTTGGAAATAGTTTTCTGTTCCTTCTAATCCCAAAGATTTTTTGGGTATCACAAGTTCGTTTCCAACTCTTTCCAGCTTTCCCTTAAACAACTCTTTTAACATTTTTAGCTCTTGCCCCTGAATTTTTAGCTCCTGTCCTTGCATGAATGTAATGATCCACTTGGCTATATTTCCCCATACTTGAGGCCTCTTAGTAAACACCGAGACAATCGTAACATTCTTCTCCTTTGCTTTCTTGTCCGCGTCCTCCGGATCTTCCGCTACAAAGAGTACCGTGCCTTCCGGAATATTCCACTTTTCAATTAAGAGTTGACTGATCTTCTTCCTATGTTTGGATTGAAGGACAATTCCCATTGTGGGGATAGATTGGTTATCTTCGTACGGGTGCAG
>JACPSV010000091.1 GCA_016193115.1 Elusimicrobiota bacterium | reverse complement strand
TTCTCCTACAACATCTAAGGTAAAACCATTTCCTCGCTGAAGCTCGGTCAACGAAAGCGAGATTATACCATAAAATTAAGGGTACACAATATTAAATTGTCCTTAAATTTTTCAGTATTCCCACTCCTCTACTTGAGTTCCAGGGTAATAATATTGCGCGATTTTTTTGTATTTCTTCCCTTTTTGCGCAAGTCCGCGGGCGCCGTCCTGACACAACCCGATCCCGTGTCCCCATCCCCTGCCAGCAAAAAGAAATTCACCCTGAACCTTACGCAAAGACTGCAAGTACGTGGACCTGACCGTCTCAGGTCCCATCCACATTCTAAAATGGCTGGCCATGACTTTCAGTTGCCCTTCCGCATGCTGTATGGAAAGGAATTTTGCCCTGCCCGAACGCCCATAAGAGAGAATGGAGATCGTCCGGATCGGCAAGCTTATGATACGGCCATTTTTCCTCAAGGCCTCTGCGATCTGTTTCTGGGTCAATTTTTTTCTCCAAGCAGAGAAAGGATCGCCTTTACAAACCTTGCAGCGCACGGACCTTAAATAAGGAGGGGACCCGCTGGTTAACCAACTGTTGGCCGGTTCTTCCGTTTTACCTCCGCAGTTGGCAAAGAAAACCGCATTGATTAAATCCCCATGATAGGTAATGACCTGATTGTGGGTCTCATCCACAGCCCGATTGGTATTCTCTTCCTCGCCATTCACGCCTCCATACACCTGGCAATGAACCTTGCTACAAAAGTGGAAACCATCCTGTTCGTGCCGCTTTAAGTTTTTGAGAGCGAACGTGCGGCTCACCACGGCCTGAGATTTCAAGGATTCCATGGGCCAATCGGCATCCACCTCTTTCGGCAATATCCCATAGAGGTAATGGTCAATGCCCAATTCGTTGATGACAGTGATCTGATTGTCCCCAACCTTCTTGAAGAGCAGCGTGTCCCGATACTTTTTGCCGTTGAGACTCAAAAGAGCGTCCCCCAGAGGAATCAGGCGCGCCATCCCGCTCCAATCCTCCGCCCCGATCGTCATCCCTTCGCTGCTCACGGAAACGGAACAGGTTTCCAGATGCTCAATGGTTTTTTTCCTTCCGGTATTCAAATCAAAGATCTCAAATTGACCCCCCGACCCAACCTCCAGAGAAGAAACTTTATCCAACACCATGATGCGAACGATAGATTCCGGCAACTCCCGCGCCCAAACCGATAACACAATGGATAAAACCGGAGCAATTCCAACACCTATGAATACTAATGCTTTGACAAAATTTTTCATTGCGTCCACATTTTATATCATTTTTTCTTTCCTCCGCGAATAGTAAAATTGTAAAAGGATCAAAATTAGAGTAGAATCTTTGTTCAAATTGATTGCCGGCGTCGCTCAGTGGTAGAGCAACGGTTTCGTAAACCGTAGGTCGGAGGTTCGACCCCTCTCGCCGGCTGTCTCCTGATCAATGGTTTGAAAAGAAAAAAGTGGATATTTCTAT
>JACPSV010000137.1 GCA_016193115.1 Elusimicrobiota bacterium | reverse complement strand
GGATCTTGAATGGCAACCACCACTCTTTTCACTCCTGACCGGAGGATGGCTTCCGTGCAGGGAGGCGTTTTACCCCAATGGCAGCAAGGTTCTAGATTGACATAGAGGGTGGCGCCTTTCGCGCTCTGGTTGCACGCGCGCAGAGCCGCGATCTCAGCATGAGGACCTCCAAACCGGGCATGGTACCCTTCCCCCAGAATTCTGTGGTTTTTCACAATCACGCAGCCGACCAAAGGGTTGGGACTGGCTCCTCCAATTCCCTTTTCGGCCAGTGAGAGCGCGTATTTCATCCATTTTTCGTCATCATTCATTTGGTGGTTTGCTGTGTCGGAGGCGCTGACGCTTTGTTCAAAGATGAAGCCGGGACCGCAGAGGCGGTGTCCAGAGGCACCAACGCGATTTCAATCCGCCTGTTTTTAGAGCGTCCGTCCGAAGTTAAGTTGTCGGCGATGGGACGGTGCTGTCCATACCCTGCGGCATAGAGGATTTTGGGGTCTATTCCGCCTGAATCCTGTAGGTATCGGGCTACGGAAGTGGCTCTGGCTGTGGAAAGTTCCCAGTTGGTAGGAAAACGATCTTTCAAAAGGCCGCCGATAGGAATATTGTCGGTATGTCCTTCGATGCGGATTTGCTTGTCTTGCACTTTCTTTAAGATGTCCGCCACCCGTTTAAGAATTTGTTTTCCCTGTTCGTTGACTTCCGATTCTCCCGAATTGAACACTATTTTTTCCACAAGAGAGACAGTCAGCTTGTCTTTGAGTTGCGTGATTTGGATGGACCCTTGCTGGATCTCTTTTTTCATGCCCTGGACAAGATTGTCATAGGTGCTTTTAAGTTTTTCCACCTCTGCCGTCTTAATTTTTTCCACTTCCTGTTTTTCTTTTACCAGATCCGCCACCCGTTTCTGAAGCTCGTTTTTGTTGGAGTCCAGATCTTTAAGAAGCTGGGCGTTCGTGGCAGTGAGGGATTGGATATTCTCATTCTTTTTTGCGTGTTCCTCGTCCGCCTTTTTCTGAGATGCGGCGAGGTTAGCCGAACAATCGTCTCTCTCCTTTTTCATTTTTT
>JACPSV010000074.1 GCA_016193115.1 Elusimicrobiota bacterium | reverse complement strand
CGTCCGGCAGGGTACCGGGGATCCTCCCGCATATATGCGATGGGTGCACAATGTTTTCGGACAGCTCGTCCACAGCTATTATGAGTCCGTTCCCGGGAAGAAAAGGGAGCAGCTCAGAAAAGAGCACGGAATCCTAGTGGGCTTCGATGGCAACCCGCTCTATTGTAGTCTTCAGGAAGCGGAACTCCTTAGAGAGATGATTCTAGAGGAGAAAACAGCAAGGAACGGATTAGTTCTTGGGTTAGAAATCCGTATCAATGGAGAATCGTTGGAATACCAGCCATACAGAAAATTTTCTGGTTTTGTCGCTTTCGTTCAGAGTTTAGGAAACAGTGTCCTAACTTCCCGATTGGATCCCTTGAGTTATCTGTCTCATGTTCCCAAAAAAGTCAAAGATGAGATGGGTTGGTACGAACCTTCTTTTATTCGGCTTCTGCAAGAAGAGATTCTCAGCCATGATTCCGCATTGAATGGTGGAAACGGAGAAGCGCCCGGCGCCATTGTTCTGGGGAAAATTAGGAGTCGCCTTGAGGATATCGAGAAAAGAGATCAAAGACAGTTGGGTTACCAAATTTTGGATGAACTCCTAAAATTATCGGAAAATCCGGGAAGGACGTTCAATCAGGAAAGGCGGTACCTCCGTTTGGTTGAACAGTTAAAAAACATAATCCCTGCTGTTCCATCCGATGGAGATGGTCCGGGCCAGGGGGGAATTGAGAAAAAGGTAAAAGAACCCGTCAAAAAGTCCAGAAAGAAGTCTGCTTCTTCAAGCGCGATGAGTTTTCTTCTTGTCCCTGTGGTTCCGTGGGTGACGTTTTATGGGTTGGAACACTTCTCCCACGCTTTAGGAACGGATCAGGATCTGTGGGTGGGCCGCTCCCCGGAATTTCAGAGGGTTCGGATCAGGAAAGTTGAAGAACATCTGCGGGAGGATGGTTTGAACGTTCAGATTCTGTACCCCATTTTCAGCCATTCTAGCGAAAGCCGGTTTGCTTTTCCTGTTTCCGGAAGTTGGTTGACGCGGGTTGGAGTGCGGGAAAACCCGCTCGACTACCGACGACTGAAGGACAAAATTTCTGTTGCATTATCTTTGACACAAGCCAGATTGGAGGAGGTTCCAAACCGGGTTTTGACGCTTGGATTTCATCCACAAGAAACGACTCTTGCGATAGCGCGGTTGGCTCTGGATTCCCGCTTTCGCGGGCAGGAGGAGACGAAGTCTCACTCTCGTCCTTTAGGGAATGACGGGGGAACTCAATATGGCGTCCCCGCGGTTCCTGTAAAAACCACAATTTCTCAGATTGCTCGGATACTCAATGAAGATTCTTCGTCCCAACCTGCGGTCGGGACTCAGAATGACGGGGAAAGGGGAGATTTTTCTCAAATTCTCACTGCCACTGAGACGTCCAATAAGAAAAGAAACTGGGTGAGGGAGGCGGCGGTTCTGGAGTGGGGATTTGGACATCCACTCACCCTTCTATTTGCCAAGCCTGTCATGAAAGGGATGGGACATGTTTTTGTGCGGATGGGAGCGGAAGAAAGTTTGTTGCGCGATTTGGAGCGTATGGAACCGATGAGCAAACTTTCCTATTTTGTGGGAAGTATTGGTTTGCTCGCCATGGGCACATGGACGGTTTCTGCCATGGTTACAGGGGCGTGGTTGAATATCTGGCCTGTCGTGTTGGGGATAGCCATGGTCTCTGTGGGGATCGTATTCGCCAGAGAACATCCGGAACTCAATGCGAATGGGTTCAATTTAGGAGTGTTAGGCAGGATTATATTGGGGGCAGGCGGCGGACTGATGGCTGGGGCGGCCATCGCGCCCTCTATTTTTGTGGTGACGCAGGCGATGGCTCCTCTCTATTTGCTGCCGGCTTTGATCTTGGGCGTTGGATTCCATGTGGTTCTGCATAGAGGACACCGTGAACTGAAGAACCGAGGATGGCTCCCCGAATGGTGGCCGGAGATGTCACTCCTTCCGGAACCGCGATTAATATCCAAAGCCATATGGTTGACTAAGGTATTAAAATCCAAAGGGACGGACAAAGAAAAGAAGAGAGAATTTCTATTTAGACTAAGAATGGTGATGGATCTCGAAGAATTCCCAAAAGTGGTTGAATCTAACTTCCTCAAGAGTTTGGTTCAGACCCTGGTTTCTTTATGCCAAGAGGATCACATTTTCTTGGAAGCGGAGGAATTTTTGACGGCGATCTGCCTCCATAGATCGCGTTCTGTGTCGGACCGCGTGATTAAAAATCTGATGCAGTTGATCCTGGGAACTCGTCATGGCCGCAATTTAAGGATCACCACGGCTCAGTTCCTGATTCTTGTGCTGTTGGAATCTATAGACAACGAATATTCCCGCGAGGGAAGGGTGGTCGCGGATCTGCATCGTGCCCGGACACTGGCGAGGCGTCAGAGCCGACATGTCCGTCGTTCCGGTTCTGCGGCGAGAGTTGGAGCCAGTTTGGAGCCCTCCGTAAGTTTATTAAAACAGAAGATGCATTACATTGTTTCCAGCGAGCTTCAACGCCTGAAAATGTGGATGAGATATCAAGAAGCATTTTCCCGAAAGTCGGATTCACTGGGAGTTTATTTGATGCACGGGGTGTTGCTCAGGGCTTGGTATCGTTTTCTGGAGAGAAT
>JACPSV010000307.1 GCA_016193115.1 Elusimicrobiota bacterium | reverse complement strand
GCCACTTTTCTCCAATCTTTTCCATAAGAGCGGATACCGATGTTAGGACTGTAGGCGTCGGTGAGAACGTCCAGAACGGGGGAAAGATTCACGTCTAGTCCCATCCTCCGCAGTTCTTTGGCTTCGATGGTTCCCTGCTCTCTTGCAGAACTCGCGTTTCCGGCCGTTCCCAAAGCCAGGTTATCCGGGAACACGGTCACTCCTTCCCCAAACATGACTACTCGGCCCCCCTCATGGTCTGCCATGAGGAGAAGTTTCCTCTGCAAAGATTCTTCCAGATCCGATATGAGTTTTTTGAGTTGGTCAGGAGACTCGAAATTGATGCGGTAGAGAATGAGTCCGCCGGCATGAGTTTCCTGGAAGCGCTTAACAATCTCTGGTGTGATCTTGGTTCCGGGAATTCCGATGGCGAGTTGTTGACCGACAAGTTCTTCCAGTTTCATTTTAGACTGCATTGTATTGTACAATAAATTATCTCATGGGTTTTAGTAACTGGTTCGTCGGGAACACTCACCTCAGTTGGGAGGACTACGGTCTCCTCCTTGCCATCATCCTTCTCTCTATTTTTGTGGGATTCTTTTTCGGTAGAAAAGAAGAGTCCACGAACGATTTCTTCTTAGGGGGACGACAAGTCCCGTGGTGGGCTGCCTGCCTCTCTTTTGTAGCTACAGAAATCAGCGCGGTCACGATTATCTCTGTCCCGGCCGTGGCCTACACGGAAAATTGGGAGTACGCGCAGTTTTTCGTAGGATCCTTTCTGGCCAGGATCGTCATTGCGTTCCTTTTTATACCGCAGTTTTACACTTACAACTGCACTTCCATTTATGAATTTTTGAAGCACCGGTTCGGACCGGAAACGCAGTACACCGCTTCCGTCTTTTTCTTTATTACGCGTTTGCTTGCGTCCGGAGTCCGTTTGATGGCCGCCTCCCTGGCCGTCAGCGTTCTCGTCGGCTGGCATATCCTGCCCACGATTCTCCTTTTTTCCATCATCAGCATTATTTACATCGCTTGGGGCGGAATTAAAGCCATCGTCTGGACCAATGTTCTGCAGGCGCTCACGTTTATTGGCGGTGGGTTGGCGGCCATTTTCTTTCTTCTCTCCCAGATTGAGGGTGGTTTTTCTTCCGTGATTGAAATAGCGGGATCTGCCGGCAGACTGGACGTTTTTCGTTGGGGACCGAATCTCTTTGAATCAAATTTCTCTGAGTTTATCAGAAAATCTCTCGCCGATCCCAACATATTTTGGATAGCGACTCTCAACGGGCTGTTTGGCTCCATGGCTGCTTTTGGAACGGATCAGGAACTGATGCAAAGACTTCTGACCGTGGAAACGCGAAAAGAGAGCCAGAAAACCATGATCCTGACTTCCATCGGGAGCTTATCTGTCTTGATGATATTTCTTTCTGTAGGAGCGTGTCTCTTTACATTTTATAGCCAAAACCCAGCCTTGCCTCTGCCGGAGAAACTGGATAAGATATTTCCTAATTTTATAGAACAGAGTATGCCTGTTTTTCTTCGAGGACTTCTTCTCTCGGCGGTGGTGATGGCCAGCATTGACTCACCTCTGGGTTCTCTGACTTCTTCCTTTGTGACCGATATCTATCGTCCTCTTCTTTATAAAACGGGAAACGAGAGGCACTATCTTTTCGTCTCCAGAGTTTCCGTGGTCATTTTTGGCATATTGTTAGCCGTGACCGCATACTTTTTTAGTCATTTTGACAAAATTTTGTGGCTCGCGTTTAAGATTGGGGGAGTGACCTACGGCTCTTTGCTGGGCATATTTCTCCTGGGTCTTTTAACTTCCAGAAAAGCGAACCGTGGAAATGTGGCAGCCATGATTGTTTCTTCCCTGGCGATGCTGATACTTTTGGTTTGTTCGGAAAAGAAAATAATCTCTTTGGGATGGAGCTGGCTTCTGTTGATGGGCACCTGTTCCACATTTTGCGTCGCTTGGATATAGAAGAAAAAAGGAGAAAATGAAAATCGAATATCGCAAACTTCCAACGGAACAAACTAATTTCAGATCCCGATTTCTGGACGAGATATCTGTTCGTCAGATATTGGTGATCATGAACCGGGAGAACCTGGAGATTCCCAAGGCGATCAGGCCTGAGTTGGGCCGGATAGAGAACGCTGTTCAAAAAATAGTGAAATCTCTCAAATCCGGAGGACGTCTCTACTTTACGGGTTCCGGGACAAGCGGTCGTTTGGGTGTTCTGGAATCCGCGGAGTTGCCGCCGACATTTAACACGCCGCCGGTTTTGGCGCAGGCGATCATGGCGGGGGGAAAGAGGGCGGTATTTCGTTCGCGGGAAGGCGCTGAAGATGATCGCGTCGCAGCCCAGTCACAGATTCGCAAGAAAGTCCGGGAAAACGATGTGGTGATAGGCATTGCCGCGAGCGGGGTGACCCCTTTTGTTCAAGGCGCCCTCTTGGAAGCGCGCGCGAAAAAGGCTGGGACAATCCTTATAACTTGTAACCCTGGGAAAGAACTGAAAAGTCTGGCCGATATCGTCATCGCGCCTCATGCGGGTCCGGAACTGATTGCGGGATCCACGCGATTGAAGTCCGGTACGGCGACCAAGATGGTTCTGAACATGTTGACTACAGCCTCTATGGTTCAGTTGGGGAAAGTGTATCAGAACACGATGGTGGACCTCCAACCAAAATCGAAGAAGTTGCGG
>JACPSV010000010.1 GCA_016193115.1 Elusimicrobiota bacterium | reverse complement strand
TCCGGGAATGCGTTTGTACCCCCATCCAAATTCAAAAGTACCGGAGCAAGGTTTCCGGACCTCTCTTAGACCGGATGGATATACACCTGGAAGTCCCCGCTCTGACGATGGATGAGCTAGAAGGACTGGGGACCGAGGGAGAGACTTCTGAAACGATCCGCGCGCGGGTTCTTCAATCCCGAAACATACAGAAAGAGCGTTTCCATGTTGAAGACAGGATATCCACCAACTCTCAAATGAACTCTAAACAAATTAAAAAATACTGCCCACTCAACATTGAAGGCCGGGTTCTGCTTCGGAAAGCGGCTGAAAGGTTGGGCCTTTCCGGTCGCGCCTACGACAAAATTTTGAAACTGTCCCGAACGATCGGCGATCTGGACGGTTCCGATAAAATTTTCCCCGCCCACATTGCAGAAGCAATCCAATACAGAAGTCTAGACAGGTTCACCCGCTCATTGTCCTATGTTTAGAATGAAATCATACCCTCGTTTGTGTGCGCTCTTTTTGTTTCTTTTACTGGGCGGTTGCGCCTATCGTGTCGCTGTGCGTCACTACTCCGCTCCTAATCGTCTGAGCGAAGAACAACTGTACAGAAGTTCTCGCATCTATCTTGTTTTTAGAGTTCCACCTCTGGACGATCCGGAAAAAAGCAGCTTGGAAAAGGCTCTGGACCTGATCGGCGCTTTTCTTCCTAAAAAAACGAAAGAGAGATACGAACGGCCTTTGATACGAGGCGATCTGGACGAGCTCGCGCGCCGCGTGAGTCAAACGGTACGGGAATCCGGAAACCAAATCATCGCTTATCAGGTTGCCTATAGTTCCTCCCCGCCTCTCTGGATGAGGGAGTTTTCTCCCACAGGCAGTTTGTGGATCACGCCTTCGGATTGTATCGTCCATCAAGAAAGTTATGAAATGACCGTCAAAACCGAAGAAGGAGAAAAGAAAGTCCGGAAATATAAAACCAAGATCGAATTGTCCGTGGATTGGAAATTTTACGGAGAGCCGGAACACGCATTGTTAGCGGAAGGCAGCGTTCCCGGCTACGGGCCTATCTTGGAACAAGAAAGGGATAACCCGATATCCGATTTGGAAGATTATCTCAATTCCATCTATTGGGATTTGGCGACAAAGTTTATGAAACCCCTTCAGGAAGAGATCCTCCCGCACGAGGTCACGCGTTGGAGAACGATCGTGAAAGGCAAGAGTACTCCCATGTCCGAAGCCTACGGGCTGGCGCAAAATAAAGAATGGGGCCAGGCTGAAAAAATTTGGAAAGAAGCGATGGCCCAGAATCCGGAATCGTGGGAACCGCGTTATAACCTGGCTATCCTGCGCGAAAAAAATTCCGAATGGAACGAAGCCAGGCAAGATTATGGTCAATCCTTAGAAAGGACAACGGATCCAAAAATTCGCCAGAGAATTGAGAAGATTCTCAAAGAGTTGGGACGACTCATGAGCGCTCCTTCCACATTAGCCCAGAAGAATGTTTTTCCTTTTCTTAACTTAAAAATTGCGGTTCTGCCCATTGCAAATGAAACGATTGATCTAACGGCGCACGAATATGTCCGGCTCCGGCTGTCGGACTCCCTCTCGCGCAGTCATTACTCTATTCTCCCTTTGCCCGAAACCGATGAAAAACTTAAAGAAAAAGGCATTCAAGAAGGCGGTCAACTGAACCTTTCTAATCCTAAAGCGTTGGCAAAACATTTGGGAGCGGATCGCCTGCTCTATGGCGCTCTGGAACAGTTCAAAGTGGTGAATGTGGGAATCTATTACAGGAGACAGGTTCGTCTTTCCCTTAAATTGGTGGATAAAGAAGGCAGAACGGTTTGGCAAAACACCGGCCAGACGGTATTTCAAAGCGGGGTCCAACCACAAGAAGCGGCAGAATCGTTCCTCGTGAATCTGGCCTCTACCCAGATAGAAAAGATCGCCAAGACCTATCTCAAAGAGGAGTGCGACGAAACCGTGCGGCGCGCTCTGGAAACTCTGCCCAAAATTATGCCACAATGAGAAACAAGAACTGTATTTTTCTTTTATTGCCCATATTCCTTCTTACCGGCTGCAAGGAAAAAAAAGTTTTGCAGGGTCAGACTCAAAAAAGCGCGTCCTTAACCGAAAAGATTATGAAAACCGATACAGAGTGGAAACGGGATCTGACCCCAGAACAGTACCGCGTCACTCGCAAGAAAGGCACTGAGCGCCCTTTCAGCGGGGAATACGCGCACAACCAAGAAAATGGAATTTACCAGTGCGTCTGCTGCGGTAACGATCTCTTCAGTTCCGACCATAAATTTGATTCGGGAACGGGTTGGCCCAGTTTCTGGGCGCCCTTAGCGGAAGATCGGATCAAAACCGAATCCGATTCCAGTTTATTCACGAAAAGGACCGAAGTCCTGTGTTCCCGATGCGACGCGCATTTAGGTCACGTCTTCGATGACGGTCCTCAACCTACGGGTTTACGGTATTGCATCAACTCCGTTTCTCTCAAGTTCAAAAAAAAATGATCGCTCACTCTTTCAAACTGTCGGCGACCGCCTTATCTCTCTTTCGGGACTGTCCCCGCTGTTTCTGGCTGGAAAAAATAAAGAACATTAAACGCCCCAGAGGGATTTTTCCTTCTCTCCCCAGCGGGATGGACCGCATCCTTAAAAACTACTTCGACTCTTTTAGGAAGGACGGGATTTTGCCGTCCGAACTGCAAGTGGAGGAACTGAAAGGAACTTTTCTCTTCCAAGATCAGTCCAAGTTGGATGCCTGGAGAAACTGGCGAACAGGGCTCACATTTGAGGACGAAGACGGCTCTTGCCTGATCGGAGCTTTCGATGATCTTTTGATTAAAGACGGACTTACGATTCCATTCGATTACAAAACGAAAGGTTCCCCTGCCGAGAAAGAGAGCGCGGCGCGCTACTACCAAAAACAGCTCGATTGTTACGCCCTCCTGCTTCAATCGAACGGCATCCCAACAGCAGACTACGGCTATCTTCTATTTTATTCTCCCAAAGACGTTCAGGAAGACGGAAAAGTACTGTTCAACGTTCAGCCTATCCGATTAGGAGTTAACCCGGAACGCGCCAAGGAACTATTCCGTCAAGCGGTCCAAACCCTCAAAGCGCCGATTCCGGATTCCGATCCGGAATGCGAATACTGCCTTTGGTTACAAAATAACGAATAAACCCAACTCCCGGCGCCCCGTTTCTTCCCAAACCTTATCATGATTACCGTTAGAAATATACACAAATCTTTTGGCATTCAGCTTCTTTTTGAAAATGCGTCCCTCCAAATCAATGCCGGAGACCGTTATGCTTTGATTGGACCTAACGGCTCCGGAAAATCAACCCTCATGAAAATGCTCCTTGGAGAAGAAGAGCCGGACGGCGGAGAAATTCAATTTAAGTCGGGGATCCTGACGGGCTATTTGCCTCAGGAAAACGCGCCGCTCGTAGAAACCACAATTTTAGAAGAGGCTTTGTCCCATCATGCGGATCCGGACGGAAAAGTGACAGCGAAAGCAAAGACGATTTTAATGGGATTAGGATTCAAAATCACCGATTTTGACAGGAAAGTCAACACTTTGAGCGGCGGTTGGGCCATGCGCGTGGCGATGGCCCGCCTGCTCATTCAAGAACCGGACTTACTCATGCTGGACGAACCTACCAACCATTTAGATCTAGAGTCCTTGCTTTGGTTTCAAGACTATTTAACCTACTACCGTGGCGCGATTTTTCTTATTTCCCACGACAGGCAATTTATCAACACGGTTTGCACCGCGATTGTGAGCGTTCAAAATCACATCTTAAAACCTTACTATGGAAACTACGAATATTTTTTGAACGAGCGCGCAGCGGAAAAAGAGCGTCTGATAACGGCTTACAATGCGCAGCAAAAAGAGATTAAAGAGACGGAAGATTTTATTAGCCGTAACCGGGCGCGCGTATCCACGGCCAACCGGGCGCAAAGCGCGATTAAACGTCTGGAAAAAATGGAAAGAATAGAACTTCCGGCGGAATCAAAAAAAATAAAGATACGGTTCCCTCAACCGGAAAGGACAGGGGTCCGGGCGCTTTCTCTGAAAAATCTA
>JACPSV010000306.1 GCA_016193115.1 Elusimicrobiota bacterium | reverse complement strand
TATGAGGTGGACTACACGGAAGTCGCGGACTACTACAAAGGAAACCCTGACGGAGGGTACAAGTCTTTCGTTTTTACGGATCATCTCACTGCAGAGGAGCTAGTTGAACTAAGGGACTTTGTGGAAAAGGATGTGCGGGAAAAACTGAATATTCCATTTAATCCCAGCGGCGCCAGCGTTCGTTATGAGCATTCCATGGGACAATTTGGATCCCGTATACCACCCAATATCCTTCGAACCACAAACGATCCTTCCCTCCGATCAAAAAAACAAGAGACCTCTGGAACTTTCCACGGTTAGACTGGTTCGATTCAATTCCAACCACGAAAAATTAATGCCTGAAACGATCAAATACGACCGGCAGAACTACGACATTGACCAGTTGGATTCCCACTGGGCGGACGTTCAGATAGTGCGGATGATTGGCCGCGGGAAAACGGTTCTGGAGTTGGGTTGCGCAACCGGTTATATCGGAAAATTCCTGAAAGAAAAGCGGGGCTGCGTTGTGTACGGAATTGAGCTGAACGAAACCGCGGCCGCTCAAGCTGCGCCCTATTACGAAAAGATTCTTTCCGGCGACGCTTCGCAACTGAACCTCTACGGGAATTTCCGTACCCAATTCGATATCATTCTCTGCAGCAACGTTTTGGAACATCTTCCTAATCCGGGAGCGGTGTTGCGAACGCTCAAATCTTCCCTCAAAGAAGGAGGCTGCTTTGTGATCGCGCTCCCCAACATTGCCCATTGGACAATACGGTTACAGATTCTTCTGGGAAAATTCGACTATACCCCATCCGGAATCTTAGATGAGTCGCACTTAAAATTTTTCACCCTTAAAACAGCCCGGTCCCTAATTCAGGACGCTGGACTTGCCATCCAAGAGTTTTCTTTCGATTGGGACAACGGCCTGCCCAAATTTAACGGACTTTTTTTGAGAGTTCCCCGCATCGGCCCCTGGTTTCTTAAACAGTTTTATTCTCTGAGTCCCACCCTCTTCGGTTATCAGTTCATATTCAAGGCCAGTCCACAAAAAGTCAGATGATCCCACCAACGTCCGGTAACAGGATGGATCTGACCATTTCCATCGTCAACTACAATACAGCCGATGTTTTGAAAAAGTGTCTCCAGTCTGTGCGGCAACACACGCACGATCTGAGTTACGAAATCATTGTCGTGGACAACGCGTCCAAAGACGGGAGCGTTCCCATGATTCTGAATGAGTTCCCATGGGTTCAACTGATCGCTAATCCGGACAACCTCTACTTTACCAGAGCGAACAACCAGGCCTTGGAAAGAGCCCATGGCCGTTACCAGATGATCTTGAATCCGGACACTTATAT
>JACPSV010000305.1 GCA_016193115.1 Elusimicrobiota bacterium | reverse complement strand
AGTGGATAAGAGGCTGATGGAAATCAAGAAACAGTTTCAAACGGAGGATATCTTCAAAAAGCAGCTGGAGATAACCAGGATTAGTTTAGACGACATAAAGTCGGAAATTCGTTTGAACGTCTACAAGGAAAAACTTTTGGGCGACCGTCTTCAGGTATTGGAAGCGGAGATCAAAAATTATTTCGATAACAATCGCAAA
The DNA here is from genome assembly GCA_016193115.1 of Elusimicrobiota bacterium. Taxonomy (GTDB): domain Bacteria; phylum Elusimicrobiota; class Elusimicrobia; order 2-02-FULL-39-32; family 2-02-FULL-39-32; genus JACPSV01. The sequence goes on along the minus strand of JACPSV010000305.1, from coordinate 3,292 downwards.
CAAATGTCTCAGCCGGAACAAATTCATTTGAAACATATTTTAGTGTCCACGGAACAAGAAGCCAAAGACCTTTTAATTTCAATCAAGGTCGGCGCTAATTTCGATCTCCTGGCCAAAGAAAAATCACTGGATACCGCTTCCAAAAATCGCGGAGGAGACTTGGGTTTTCTGGTGCGGGGCATGTTTTCCCCTGAAATCCAGGAGAGAGTTTTTTCCATGGCGGACGGCGCCATAGAAATTGTGCGCACCCAACTGGGATTCCATATCATGAAAGTTGTGGAGAGAAAACCTGCGCAGGAACCCGTCTGGAATAAAGAAACCAAAGCCATGGTTGAAAGAATCATCAAACAAGTCAAATTTAGTCAGGAATATCCCAAATACATTCAAAACTTGCGCAATTCAGCCCAAATCCAGATATTCCTGAACCCATGAAGAAAGGAAATCTCATACTCTTGAGCCGTTTCACCCAATGGGTGAAAATATAAATTCCCTCTCTCAATGAAACTCATACGACTAGCGGTGGAACGGCCGGTCACGACCGCCATGGTGTACGCGGCGATCGTGCTGATCGGGTTCATCGCTCTTTTCACTCTTCCGCGGGAACTCTTTCCTACCGTCAGCTACCCGGAACTTCTGATCGTCACCCGCTACGGGGCCGCAGCGCCCGAAGAGATAGAAAATATCGTTACCAAACTCATTGAAGAGCAGGCCGGAACCGTACCCAACCTAAAAAGCGTGCAGTCCATCTCCCGCGAAGGCAAGTCGGTCGTGATCCTTAAATTCAATTGGGGCGCGGACATGGGACTGAGCCACCTGGCCGTGCGAGAGAAGATTGACCTGATCAAGGACCGCCTGCCTTCGGAAGCGGAAGAGCCCATTGTTCAAAGATACAATCCTTTCGCCCAACCTATGATGATCCTCTCCCTCTCCGGAGACTTGCCTCTATCGGATACCACACGTCTGGCAAACGAGGTGGTCAAGAAAAGACTGCAAAAAGTGGATGGAGTGGCCTCGGCCATCGTGAGCGGAGGTCAGGAAAGAGAAATCCTTGTGGAAGTGGACATCGGGAAAATGACGGCGTCCAATGTGTCCCTTTCCGGTATTGTAGATTCCTTGAAAACCTCTAACGTCAACTATCCTGCGGGAACTACTCAAGGACGGTTTTATGAGTATCTGGTGCGAACCATAGGCGAATTCCAAAACGTGGCGGAGATCGGGAAAACCATTGTAGCCGTAGACACCCCGCGGGACAGCCCGGAATTCATGTTCAAAGCCCAAAGCCAAAGACGCGGCGCGGAAACGTTTCAACCTAAAGTGCAAAGAATGATGGCTTTGAACCAAATTGCCGAAATCAAAGATACGTTCAAAGAGGTGGAAAGCTATTCCCGTCATAACGGCAGCCCAAACGTCTCCATCGCCATCCAAAAACAGTTTGACGCCAACACGATCAAAACAGCACGCCGCGTACAAAGGGCTTTGAGTGAATTGACGGTCAGCTTGCCTAAGGAACTCGACATCGAAACTGTCTATGACGAGTCCGTATTTATAAAAGGATCTCTTCAAGACGTGATGATGGACGGCGTTTTTGGCGGTTTGTTTGCATTTTTAGTCCTCTTTTTCTTTTTAAGGAAGTTTCAGGACGCCATTGTGGTAACGATCTCTCTCCCCATTTCTGTTTTGGTCTTCTTTGTCTTTCTCTACTTTTCCGGACGCTCAATTAACATGATCGCTTTGGCCGGACTTTCTCTTGCTATCGGCAGCATTACAGATAACGCCATCGCCGTTTTGGAAAATATAGCCAGCCACCGCGCGCGCGGGTTAGACTTAAAAGAAGCGGCCATCGCAGGCCCTTCAGAAATTTTTGTGGGACAGTTATCCTCCATGCTGACCAACATCGTGGTTTTCTTTCCCCTACTTTTTGCCCAGGGGTTAGCCCAACAGCTCTTTAAGGACCTCTTCTACGCCGCTGTCATCACCAATATCGCAGCCTTGATCGTAGCGGTGACCCTCATACCACGCATCATGGCTTACCCTTTTAGTTTGCGCCGTCAAACGCCTGCAGAAGTCCCCATGGAAGGCGAAGGAACCCGGTCTCCCGAAACTCCGCAAACGAGGCAGATGACGGAGGATGACGATATGATAGGGTTAGGCGGCAAGGTAGTTCCGCAACCACCTAAAAATCCGGGAGAAGAGACGCTGCACGTGGATTTAGGACCGCAGGAACCCTCCTCAGAATCAAGTCCTAAACCACCGAACGTGTTTAAGAGATTGCTCTTCTCCATTTTTCAAGGTTTAACACCGGAACGGTCGGACAAGATGCAGTCTCTGTATCAAAAAATTCTGATCCTATCTATCCAATATAGAAAAATTGTTTTAGGAGGAGTTCTCGGCTTATTACTCTTAAGTCTTCTCATATTCTATTTCAAAGAGAAGATATTCATGCCCAGCATTGACCAAGGGCAATTTCTGGTGCGCGTCACAATGCCTGTAGGAACCAAGTTGGATGTGACCAACCGGGTCATGACAAAAATAGAAGATGTCTTGGGGAAAATGGACCTCGTGGGGGATCGGCTCGTGCGCGTGGGTTCTTCCGTAGAAGAGGCAATTGAATCCCTGGGTCCCAATCAGGCGGATTGCATGGTGACTCTGGACCCGAATAAGAAGAAAGGTCCTACCGATAACGCCATCTTGGATTTTCAGGAAAGAATTAAAAAAGTGAATTTGGAAGGAGCGGAAATTGAGTGTCTGCTTCAAGATTCTTCCATGAAAGCGATGACCGGGACTGGGGCGCCCATCGCCATAACGATCAAGGGTCCCGACCTGGGCATTCTTCGGAAAATGTCCGACGATCTTCAGATCGCCTTAAAAAGTATACAGGGTCTCACGGGGATCAAAACAAGTTTAGCTCTGCCCTCGTTCGAAAACAGAGTGGAAATCAATAAGGACCGCGCCAGCGCGTTTGGCCTTTCCGTCTCGGAAATTTCCCGCTCTTCCATGATCGGTGTCCGTGGGTTTATTGCGACGTACTACAAGGAACAAGGCCGTGAAACCGGCGTGCGGGTTCGTTTGAGAGAAGAAGACCGCAATAATCCTTCTACGATCAGCCGCGTGACGATTCGTTCTCCTCAGGGAGTCATGGTTCCTTTGGGAGATGTGGCTACAATCTCTTCAGGTTACGGTCCCAGCGAAATCCAAAGAATGGATCAGCAAAGAGGCGTCGTGGTGACGGCCCAGGTACTGGGCAGAAGTTTGGGAGAAGTGGTCGAAGTAGTCGAAAAAAAATTAACTGCCT
>JACPSV010000304.1 GCA_016193115.1 Elusimicrobiota bacterium | reverse complement strand
CATGTTGGGATCCGTTTAGAGGAGACAATTCTTCAGATGGGAGACTGTGCGGTCGGATTTACCCGTTCGGGAACACCCACTCCAACGGTTTTGACCATGGATATCACCGATCAGACGCAGGTTTTGCGGGCGATCCAGCAAGAGAAACCGGATATCATTATCCATGCTGCCGCCTTTACGGACGTGGATGGGTGCGAGCGAGAGGAAAAGGAAGCATGGAACGTCAATGTTACGGGTTCAGAAAAGGTCGCTCTGGCGGCTAGGGCAGTAGGATCGCGTCTTCTCTATCTTTCCACCGATTATGTGTTTGATGGAGAGCGAGGGCCGTATTTAGAGGCGGAGCGCCCTCATCCCATTGGAATTTATGGAAAGACCAAATGGGAAGGAGAAAAGAAAGTCCAGGAAATTTGCCCGGATGCCTTAGTGGTCCGGACTTGTGTCCCATACGAGTGGAATGAAAAAGCCAGTCCCAACTTTTTGATGTGGCTCGTTTATCAACTGGATTCAAAAAAGAAAGTCAGAATCGTGCAAGATCAGTGGTCCACGCCGACCTATGTTCCTTACCTTGCGGAATCCCTGATCCACCTCTCTTCCCTGGATTGCAGCGGCGTGATCCACCTCTCAGGTAAGGATTGGCTCAGCCGTTACGATTTTGCGCTCAAAATCTGCCGGAGATTCCATCTCGATGAACGCTTGGTTGAACCTATACTGACGCAGGAACTCAAACAGTTGTCGCCCCGCCCTCTCAAGGGAGGTCTTCTCTGTGATAAGGCGGAAAAACTGCTGGGTCGTTCCATGCTTTCCATTGATGAGGGGCTCTCCAGAATTCGGGTTTAATTTTTCCAGCGGCGCCAGGGGTAAAACTCGGACTCTTGAGATTTCCGTTCGGACTTCTGACGGTTCATCCGGTCTAGTTGCAATTCCAGATTAAACAGAAATTCTAAAACGCCCTTTCGTTCCCGGAAGGTGAAGGCAAAATCCCAGCAGCGCCATTCTGTCCGAACGAGAACCTCTTTTTCGATGAGTTCCCCCTTGGTTAGGAGAAACAGGTTCCCGTTTCTGTAAGTGAGAAGGGAACGCAGGGAACCTTCCAAACGCCAGTTCCGGAAAGGAGAGATGCGCGCTGTGGGGCGCAGTTCCAAAACGTGATCCCGCGAGGAGAAGTAGCTGCTTCCCAAAGAGAAGTAATCCCCGCCCTGAGCGCGGTCCCCCCATGCAATTTCTCCCTGGCTGCTCAAAGCGTGCGCGGATTCCGTGAGAGGGTCGGACAAGAGGTACTCTTCCCGGAAGAAAAACTCCAATTCTCTCCAAGGGAAAAAGGAGATTTCTCCCCGCAACGGTTTGTAGTTTTTTCTGTTCAGAAAATCCACTTTTTCTCCCCGGCTGCGAGGCAAAAGAAACCGGGTATCGAACCGGAAAGAGAATTCTTGGGCAGGCCTGTACCAGGAGAAAAATGATAGGTCATGTTCTTCACGTCCCTGCTGATCTCCTGTATTCCCTTGAAGTCTTTGAGTCAAAAGATAGGTAAAATCAACATCCAGATCGTTGCCCAGGGACGTTCTCAAGGTTGTTTCTGTCCCGAGACGCTGAATCGTTTCTTCCTTCAACTCTTCGGCTTGAGGTTTCTCCCGCCATTCGTTCCGGACCAGTAGTTTTGGGATTAAGCGCAGGTTGCGGTTGAGTGAGAACTTTCGAATAAGCGCGAACTGAGCGTCCGATTCGCCGCGGTTGGAACGGTTCAGCAGAGTGCCGGATGAAGTCTGGCCGGCGAAACGGTTTGAGACTGAGAGGGAAACCGTTTTTTCCAGGCCTAGGAACCCGAGAGGAGTCTGGTTTTGTCCCAGCTCGATTTTAGGAGCGGTCATTTCGCTGACAAAGAATTTTTGATCGAGCGGATCAAATCGTTCCGCTCTCTCGCCGGAAACACGCAGCAGAAGACTTCTCTTCTGATACGTGAGGGAGAGCGCGGATCTGAAGTCCTGAACCACGCGGTTAAAATCTTCCCGGAAAAAATCGTTGGGGAAAGAGTCGTCCGAGAGCTGGTTTGCGTTCATCTGCAATGTCCAATCGTTCTGGATTCTTTGCCAGTGAAAGAGGCGCGCGTTCCATCGGAACTTGTCCGTGAGACGGTCTTCAATCGTGTATCCGTAGAGACTGCCTTTCATCTGATCCGAATAATAGTTCATTTCTCCGCCTGTTCCTAGCCCACGTTTAGTCAGCTCGTCTAAATACAGGCGCAGGAAAATTTCGTCTGTGGGCGGATACCCCCAAATCGTTCTCACGAAGGCTCCTTCGGAACGATTTTGTCCGGGAAAAATCTGAAAAGCGAGATGTTTTTCTCCTAAAGAATAATAGTAGTACGGCAGGTAAAGAACCGGCACAGGCCCGATTCTAAAGACGGCATGCTGAACGGTCAATCTTTTCTGAGGCAGGATTTTAATGCGGTACCCGTAGAGGTGGTATTTGCTCAGATCGGTTTCGCAGGTGGAGAGTCTGGACTTGCGCAGAACGAAATTCCCAAGCGCGTCCCGCTCCACTTTTTGAGTGGCGAACAGCCAGGGACCAAACGAACCTTCCGCATCCCGAAGTTCTGCGGACCCGTCCGCCGCGTTGTAACTCAGGAATTTTGAACGGATCTCATTTTTTGTGACGTCTTTGAAACGTACGGTTCCCCACGCGTTCAACTTTTTGCGTTGGAGATCAATCGCCGCAAAATCTGAGAGAAATGTATAGGAAGTTTGGTCTACGCGCACGTTTCCGGACGCCAGGATCACTTCTTCCCCCTGACGGTATTCCAGATGGTCGGACTTAAAAAATATAGGAGTTTCTTTTTCCATGGAAGCCAGCAAGGCCGTTGCCGGGCTAAAATCCAACAGAATGAGAAGGAAGAAAAACCGGAGACATCTATTGAGTGTTGCATAAGTAAAGAGAACTCCGTTCATGCTGAGCTTGTCGAAGCATGAGCGGGTCACCGTTGGCAATTCTCGTCCTTCGACAAGCTCAGGACGAGCGGTATCTATTGCATTACTTTTGCAACACTCAATAATGATGGGATTCCTCCAGAAAGAGCAGGCCTGCTCCCACGACGCCTAGTTTTTCATCGTATTGGGAGATCGTCACTTTCACTGTTTGAGCCGGGATCGCAAACGCTCTTCGTCCCAACGTGTGGAGAGCAGGTTCCAAAATCAGATTCCCCGCTTTAGAAACTCCTCCGCAGAGGACGATCCTTTCCGGATTAAAGATATTCACGCAGTTGGCAAGAACAACGCCCAACTGTTCGCCGGCGTCTTTCCAGAGTTGTTGGCAGTAAGGGTCTCCTTTTTCTGCGGCCAGAGATAATAGTTTAGGTTCTATTGTCGTTTTTGGAGAACGTCCTACGAGTTTTTGCAGGACGGGAGCTAACCCTTTTTTCAGTCCCTCTTCAGCGCTGCGGATCAGTCCCCCACTGCCGATAAAACTTTCCGCGCAGCCAAAACTGCCGCAGGCGCAGGGGTGTCCCTGATATTGGATGGTCATATGCCCAATTTCGCCCGCCGATCCCGTCGCGCCGCGATAGAGCTTGGAATTAAGGATCAGTCCCCCTCCAATCCCCGTGCCCAGCGTTAAACAAATGAGGTTCCGGCAATCTTTTTTTGCGTCCAGGATGTAGGCGCCCCACGCCGCGCAGTTGGCGTCGTTGTCCACAAGGACAGGGATCTCTATCCAATGAGAAAAAATCCTCTGGAAAGGAACGTTTTTCCAGTTCAGGTTGGGAGAGAACCGAATGATCCCCTGGGTCTGGTCCGTATCGCCCGCAATGCCGATACCCACGCCCCGCACTTTTTTAAATTTTGATCCTTTTAAGAAATCTTTTAAGTTCTGCGCCATCTTCTGAATCACTTTTTCCGGAGACTGGTCGTAACGGATGGGCGCAATTTTGGCGGAGAGAATTTCTCCCGTAGAGGCGATCACCGCCATCTTCATGTTCGTGCCGCCGCAATCAATTCCGACAATCAAATCTTCGTTTCGTTTCATTCCACTCTCCTTAATTCTTTTTGGCTTTCACCCGCGAGATATAACGAGCCTACGACTAAAATCCAATCTGCGTCGGTCCCTTTTCTACTCTTTATTTCTGCCCAAGCCTTGGGCACGGATGGGAAACATTGAATAGGAACTTGGTGAGATCGCTTCAGAAAAATGTCCCGAACCGTTGCGGGATCGGAAGATCTCTCCGTAGAAAGCGCAGGAATAAAAATCTGATGGAGTTTTAAATTTTTACAAAGAATCTCCGCCATTGCGGAAACGTTTTTATCCTGTAGAGCGTTGAAGACCAGAAGAACTTTAGAAGAACAAAAAGGAGTCTGACGAATCGACCGGACACAGGCCTCCATGGCGGCAGGGTTGTGAGCTCCATCCAGAAGAACCGGCGCTACTTTGGATCCTATGGGGAGGCGCCGCCATTCAAAGCGGCAGGGCCATTGCGCTTTTTGCAGTCCCTCTCTGAGAGAGGAAGATGGGATATTCCACCCCTTCTCTCTCAATTGTTCAACCGCGTTCAAAACAATCTCCATATTCTCCCTCTGAAAGTCTCCTTTCAAAGAACAGAGTCTCAGCCAGTCTTCTAATTTTTTCCGGTTTGAAATAGGAATTAGGTTTACGTTTTTTTCTTTACAAACCGATTGAATCACTTTAAGCGCGGGACCGGACGCGGCAGTGAGACAAAGGCTACCCTCTTTAACGATCCCAGCTTTCTCGCGGGCAATCTTTTGGATTGTGTTTCCCAGAAAATGGGTGTGTTCGAGAGAGACGTTGGTCAGGACACAGAGTTCCGGCGCGGGGATCACGTTGGTGGCGTCCCAACGGCCGCCCAGACCCACCTCCAAAACGGCCAGATCAACTTTCTTCTGAGAAAAGTAACAGAAAGCGGCTGCGGTCAATACCTCAAAATAGGTCAGATCCTTTTCCAGACGGCCGGCTCTCGACCGAACCCATTCCACCCAATGGTCCAGAGAACGCCTCGATATTTTTTTTCCTTGAACGCATATTCTTTCTCTTAAATCCGCCAGATGGGGAGACGTGTACAGTCCTGTTTTAATTCCGGAAGAGTTCAAGATACTGTCCAGCAGGGAACAGACGGAACCTTTCCCGTTAGTGCCCGTGACGTGAATCGCGCGGAAATTCCTCTCTGGATGTCCCAGACGATGCGCAAGTTTACGCATCCTTCCTAATCCGGGTTGGATCCCTCGATGGGCGATAGAATCGAGGTAGGTTTG
>JACPSV010000303.1 GCA_016193115.1 Elusimicrobiota bacterium | reverse complement strand
TAAAGTTAAAGGCGAAATGTCAGGCATGCTTGCGAAATTGTAGTAATTCGTATCCCGCGGATCAAGGTTTTATTCGTGAACATTACCAAAAAATTCTACTGGGTCATTCTGAGGCGAAGCCGAAGAATCTACATCCTTTGAAAAGCAGTAGATTCTTCGGCTCCGCCTCAGAACGGCAAGGGACACGGCAAGGGATGGGCTTGACAGGGGTGGGCTTTAGTGCTATATTAGCACTTGACTGGCTAGAGTGCTAGTATGTTTTTGGGGGGTCTTTTTGCATGCGGTTAGATCGTCTTACGATTAAAGCGCAGGAGGCTTTACAGAGAGCCCAAGAGATTGTTTTGGAAAATTCACATTCCTCCCTGACGGTGGAACATCTCTTGCTTTCCTTAACCCAACAGAAGGAAGGCGTCATCCCTCAAATTCTGCAACAGTTGGGAGTTTCTTCTGCAACCGTTCAGACCCAATTGCAGAAGATTTTAGAAAGTTTTCCGCAAGTGACATCCCAAAATCCACAATTCTCAAACCAAATTGCAATCACACCGGAATTCCAGAACGTTTTGAACCTTGCGGAAAAATCGGCGCGAGACCTTAAAGATGAGTATACCTCTACGGAACATCTTTTGATCGCGATGGCGGAAGAAAGAAAAAGTAAGTCCGCTAAACTCCTTCTGGAACAGGGAATCTCGAAAGACTCCATCCTGAAAGCCTTGATTTCATTGCGCGGAAACCAGCGGGTTACTTCCCCCTCCCCGGAAGAAACGTATCAACCTTTAGAGAAGTACGGTCGCGACCTCACGGATCTGGCTCGCAGGGGAAAACTGGATCCGGTCATCGGGCGGGATCCGGAGATCCGGCGCGTGATTCAGGTTCTGGCTCGCCGCACGAAAAATAATCCCGTTCTGATTGGGGATCCGGGAGTGGGCAAAACTGCGATCGCGGAGGGGCTTGCCCAAAGAATCGTCTCCGGGGACATACCGGAAACCCTCAAAGATAAGCGTGTGATCGGTCTGGATTTGGGCGCGCTGATCGCCGGCACAAAGTTTCGCGGCGATTTTGAAGAAAGGTTGAAAGCGGTCTTAAAAGAGATTGCCAACTCTAACGGGCAGATCGTGCTCTTCATTGATGAGATGCACACCCTGATCGGAGCCGGAGCCGCCGAAGGAGCCATGGACGCTTCTAATCTTCTGAAACCCATGCTGGCGCGCGGAGAATTGCACTGTATTGGGGCAACCACAATTGACGAATATAGAAAACATATTGAAAAAGATGCCGCCCTGGAACGCAGGTTCCAGCCTATTCTCGTGAACGAACCTTCCATTGAAGATACCATTTCGATCTTAAGAGGACTCAAAGAGAAGTATGAGCTGCACCATGGGGTTCGCATCCGGGACGCGGCTCTGGTGGCGGCGGCGAAACTTTCTTCCCGTTACATTGCTGACAGATTCCTTCCGGACAAAGCCATTGACCTCATTGATGAAGCCGCGTCCAGTTTGCGCATGGCGATAGATTCCATGCCCGTAGAGTTGGATGAGGTGGACAGAAAAGCAAGACAATTGGAGATAGAAAAAAGAGCCCTCACAAAGGAACCGGAACCCTCCAATGCGGATAGAGTGGAAAAGATTGACGTGGAACTTAAAGTCCTGAACGAGAAAATCGCCGGTTTGAAACAACAGTGGGAAAACGAAAAGGCGGCAATCAATAAGCTCCGTACCCTGAAAGAGACTCTGGAAAACTTAAAACTGGAAGAAAAGGATGCGGAACGGAAAGGCGATCTGGGACGCGTGGCAGAGATTCGCTACGGAAACATTCCTAATTTGGAAAAAGAGATGCAGACCCTAAGCCAGAAAATTCAGTCAGCGCAGAAGGAAAGCAAACTCCTGAAAGAAGAAGTGGAAGAGCAGGACGTGGCTCAAATCGTGGCTCGCTGGACAGGCATCCCTGTTACGCGCATGCTGGAAGGGGAAATGCAGAAACTTAAAGAGATGGAAACGCGGCTTCACAACCGAGTGGTGGGCCAAGAGGAAGCGATCTCCGCAATCGCCAACGCGGTGCGCAGATCCCGGTCAGGAATCACAGACCCAAACCGTCCCATCGGTACGTTCATGTTCTTAGGTCCCACCGGAGTCGGCAAGACGGAACTGGCCAAGGCAGTGGCTGAATTTTTGTTTGACGATGAGAAAAATCTGGTCAGAATTGACATGAGCGAATACATGGAGAAACATTCCGTCGCTCGCCTGATTGGAGCGCCCCCCGGGTATGTGGGCTATGAAGAAGGCGGCCAGTTGACGGAAGCGATTCGCAAGCGTCCCTACGCGGTCATCCTCTTTGACGAAGTGGAAAAAGCTCACAAAGAGGTGTTTGACCTCATGCTCCAAATTTTAGACGAAGGCAGACTCACCGACGGGCAAGGGAGAACCGTCAACTTTCGGAACACGATTCTCATCATGAGTTCCAATATCGGCTCCAACTGGATTCAGGAAACTGCAGACTACGCCGAAATGAAAAAAAGAATCATGGAGTCCCTGCAAGCGCATTTCCGACCGGAATTCCTGAACAGGATTGACGAGATCCTTATATTCCACCGCCTTCAGGCAGACCAGATGAACTCGATTGTGGAAATGAATTTGAAACAGTTGGAAAGACGACTGCAAGAAAAGAAGGTGAATTTGATTCTGGCGGAATCCGCCAAACGGTTCCTAGTCAAGGAAGGATTTCATCCTTCTTTCGGAGCGCGCCCATTGAAGAGAGCCATCCAAAAGTTTGTAGCCGATCCCCTCGCCCAAAGAATCGTAGCCAACGAGATTCAAGAAGGCGACACCATCGAAGTCTCCTCCAAAAGAGTGGAAGGCGCAGAAACCCTCGCTTTCAAAAAAATCTCCAACCAAAGCGCCGTTCCCACTTCGACAATATAGGCTCTCTAAACTTCTCGATAAAGTAAATTTATCCGGATATAATTGCCGTGTGAGTAAGATTATCCGAAGGCATTTTCTCTACTTCGACAATAGTGTCTCTCTGAGACCCAACCTGTTCTCGATTTTGGGGTGATCTAAGTTGTAGTGCAGGCCGCGCGATTCCTTGCGGGAAAGGGCGGAACGGATAACGCATTCTGCGACCACCGCGATGTTTCTTAATTCAATTAGATCCGATGTGATGATAAAGTTCCAGTAGTAGTCCTGAATCTCTTGCTGTAAAAGTTCGATTCGTCTCAATGCCCTCTCTAATCTTTTGTCGCTGCGCACGATTCCCACATAGTTCCACATGAACCTTCGAATTTCGTCCCAGTTTTGTTCGATAACGACTTGTTCGTCCGGATTGCGCGCGTTCCCCGGGTTCCAGTCCGTTACGGAGAGAGATTTCGTGTCGGGCAGTTGGGAAATCACGGAACTGATGCGCCCTGCGCAGGCGTCTGCCATGACAAGACCTTCCAGCAAAGAGTTGGACGCTAACCGATTGGCGCCGTGCAGTCCGGTGCAGGCAGACTCGCCAATCACAAAAAGGTTGGGGATCGTGGTCTGTCCATCCAGCTCAGTCTGAACACCGCCGCAAAAATAGTGGGCTGCGGGAACGACTGGAATAGGCGAATGCGCCATGTCAAAACCAAACTTTTGGCAGGATTCCGCCAGATTGGGAAACCTCTTCTTTACAAACTCCGCGCCGCGATGGCTGATATCCAGGTAGACGCACTCTTCTCCGGACTTTTTTAGCTCGTAGTCTATGGCCCGCGCCACGATGTCGCGAGGCGCAAGCTCTTTCAAAGAGTGATGCTTCTCCATGAAAGTCTTTCCATTGGAAAGAAGGAGTTTCCCTCCCTCGCCGCGCACCGCCTCCGAAATCAAGAACGATTTGGCTTGAGGGTGATACAAGCACGTGGGATGGAATTGGACAAATTCCAAGTTCTCCACAGGGACGCCGGCTCGATAGGACATCGCGATCCCATCTCCCGTTGCGACGTCCGGATTTGTGGTGTAGAGATACACTTTCCCGGCTCCGCCGGTCGCCAACACGGTCATGGAAGACAGGAACTTTTCTACTTTCTGTTTGGTTGCGTCTAGAACATACGCTCCTAAACAGAGATCCGGCTCGGAGTAACCGCTCAGTTTTTTCTTGGTGATCAAATCAATCGCAATATGGTTTTCGAAAATTTTGATGTTGGGATGGTTTCGGACCCTTTCACAAAGGATTTTCTCGACCGCGCGTCCCGTGATGTCCCCCACATGCAGGATCCTGCGCTGAGAGTGGCCGCCCTCCAAACCTAACTCAAAATGGTTCTCGCCTTTTGTGGAAAGGGCAAAAGGAACGCCCCACTCTTTAAGCTCGCGAATGAGCGCGGGTCCTCGCGCGCAGATGGCTCGCACCACCTCTTCTTGGCACAGACCCGCACCGGCCACAAGCGTGTCCCGCACATGATTTTCCACGGAATCTTCCGGAGAAACCACCGCCGCAATTCCCCCTTGAGAATAGTTCGTGTTAGACTCTTCTAAATTGCGTTTTGTGACTAAACTGACAGAATAGAGTTCGGCGGATTTTAACGCAAACACCAATCCGGCAATCCCGCTGCCAACTACTAAGACTTGAGATTCCATCATTTGGAATTCCTGTTGACCAGAAGGTTATCAATGAGACGTGTCTTGCCAATCCAAACCGCGGCCGCCAAAAGAAACGGCGTCTGGATTTTTTTTAGAGTGGTTAGAGTGTCCGGATGGACGACCTCAAAATATTCCACGCGATCCCCTTTAGAAAGGTCTAACCCTTCGTAAAACAGTTGGCGCAAGGAAGTGACTGCCGATGCAGGGTGTGATTGCGCGAAGAGCGCCACCGACCGCAAGGTCGCATAGATGGAGGAAGCTCTTTTATGTTCCGAAATGGAAAGTCTTCGGTTGCGGGAAGAGAGAGCGAGCCCGTCTTTTTCCCGAACCGTTGGACAGGCCACAATCTCTATGGGGAGATTGAGGTCGTGAACCATCTTTTCTATCACTTTCAGTTGTTGGTAATCTTTCTGGCCAAAGTAAGCTCTGGCCGGCTGAACGATTTGGAACAATTTCAGCACGACCGTGGCGACTCCCCGGAAATGGCCTGGCCGGAAAGCGCCGCACAGGCCTTGAGTCAAACCTTCCACATTTACAGTCGTTTGAAACCTATCCGGATACAATTCTTGATCGCTGGGCAAAAAGACCATATCTACACCTTCTTTTCTTAAGGCCGACAAGTCCGCTCTCGTGTCCCGGTGATAGGACTGGTAATCCTTTTTTTGATTGAACTGGAGAGGGTTCACGAATATGGAGACAACCGTGGAATCATTTTCCTTCTTAGACCGGCGAATGAGGGAAAGGTGTCCGGCATGCAAATCGCCCATCGTCGGCACAAAACCAATCCGCTTATTTCGTCCCATTCGCTTCAAGAAAGCTCGGGTCTCAGGTATGGAATAGAAAACACGCACAGAACTTGATTGTATCTATTTGTACCCTCAGAAATCAAAAGAATTAGGTATAATTGTAAGCGTTTGGCGCAAGGCCGTCATTCCCGCCCCTCTCTCCGTCATTCCCGCGAAAGCGGGAATCTAGTCGGCGGAAATACTGTTCTGGATTCCCGCTTTCGCGGGAATGACGGACAGGGACGACGTGCCCCGCTATGCTAAACGGTTACATATAATTACGAGCGCGACAGGAATGGAAGCCGCTATAGGGGTCATTAACCATGACAGGTAAAAAACAGAATTCGGGCGGTCTATTTGAAAATTCGCAGATCATCCAACCGAAACCATCTTTCACAAAACAAGCCAACCTTGCGGACAAGAAAATTTATTCTCGCGCGCGCAAGAATTTAGAAAAGTTCTGGGCGGAACAGGCAAAAAGTTTGGTCTGGTTTAAGCCCTGGAAAAAGGTCCTGGAATGGAAACCTCCTTACGCCAAATGGTTCGTGGGAGGAAAGATCAACGTTTGTTATAACTGTGTAGACAGATTTTTGGGCACTCCCACACAAAATAAAGCCGCCATTATCTGGGAAGGAGAGCCGGGGGATACCCAAACTCTGACTTATCGCCAACTCTATACGGAAGTGTGTAAGTTTGCCAACGTCCTGAAAAAGTTGGGCGTGAAAAAGGGAGACCGCGTGATCCTCTATATGCCCATGATCCCGGAACTGGCCATCGCCCTGCTTTCCTGCGCGCGGATTGGAGCGGTTCACAGTGTAGTGTTCGGCGGATTCTCTTCCGAAGCTTTGCGAGATCGTATCAACGACGCTGACGCTAAAGTTGTTGTGACTGCTAGCGGAGGGTATCGCAAAGGTTTTGTCATACAACTGAAGAAAAACGTGGACGCCGCGTTGAACGAATGTCCGTCCGTAAAAAAGGTGGTCGTGGTCAACCGCGCTTTAGATCCAACCCACGCGCCGCTTCAATCCGAAAGAGATTTCTGGTGGCACCGCTTGATGGAGGAAGTTAACTCTGTCTGTCCCGCGGAACCTATGGATTCCGAAGACATGCTTTTTACTCT
>JACPSV010000302.1 GCA_016193115.1 Elusimicrobiota bacterium | reverse complement strand
GAAATTTCTACCAACGCGGATTTTGATAAAGACTGCCCCACTCTTCTTCCATCTTTCCACCAGAAACCGGCCAAAACTCCATGTAAAACTGTTCCTGGAAACGAAGCGGAGAGGAATGAGAGAACATTTTTTTTACTGATCGGAGAGGAACCCAAACCTTGCGCCGCCCCCAAAATGATCAGAAGTCTCTGCGCATACTTTGAGAACACGCTTTCTTCACCATTCATCAGAGAATGAACCAGAGGAAGAATTCGCACGAGACGCACGAACTCCGCCATCATCATCCTGCTGACCACTCCAGCCACATCCGATTCAGAGATGATTTTCTTTAGTTTAAACACCCCTGCATCCCTTTCGATAGAATGGAATAAACTTAACAGCCTTCCCCTGCTTAAGGGATGGTCGGAATGATTTAAAAGAGAGTCGAACCCTGCCTGCAAAATGTCCGGCCAGATGAGAAGCTGGCGGCCGTCAATGAGAATCTGTTCGCGGATGATCTCGCGGGTCCTCTGAAAATAACTTTCCTCAATCAAACCGGATCTGGAAATGTATGCAAACTCTCTCTCGGTTCCAGGAGAAAGCTCAAATTCGGGCAAGATTTCTCGTAACTCTAAAGGCAGATTTTCTACCCTGTCAATTCTATGGTGCATAACGCCCCAGCTTTGGGGGTAATGGTCGTTCTCTTCATTGAAAAACTCTTTCAAATTTCCGTTTTCCCACCTCGATCCGGCCACTGGGAATCCCGTCACCCTGTAGGTGATCGCGCCTTTTTTATCTATCTTAAACCGGACAAACTTCAGATGGAACTGCTGCGCTAACTCTTTTGCGAGATCATCCAACTGTTTAGCCTCCGTATCCAAGCGCTTGGAGGCGTCATCATCACCCGAAGATTTCGCTTGCTGATCAAGAGACTGGGCGTTTTGTAGCAGGTCGTTTGCCAATTTTTCCGCCTCCTTTCGGGCGTTTCGCAAAATTTCCTTCTGCTCCGGCTGGAGAGAATACTCTCCTTGAGCCAATTCCAGGTAAGCCTGACCTAAAGATCGAATGCGTTCTGCGGGATCCGTGACTCCGCTCAGTTTTAACATTTGATCGGACAAAATTCTCTCTAAATCTTTGTAGAGCGCCAACGCCATGGTTTCCCAAAGGGATTGTTTGGGTAAATTGGGACGCCTCGCTCCCGGAAGACGGTCATGACCGCCCGCTACCCGCGCCCAAGCCATATACTTGCCAAAAAGAAACTTAAAGAGAGACGCCTGGAACGGCTCTTCAACCCTTAACCATCCGCCCGTGGTAGGGATTGAGAAATGGCTGTTGTCCACGGAAGTCATGTTAAAACAGAACTGGTTGGCGTTGTGCATCAGGGTGCTGACGGAACCTTTTAAGTCCACGAATATGGCTTTTTTTACCACCTGCTGCAAATAGCGGAGATTGACCCCGCCCTCTTCCCTCCACATCCGCACCGCTTCCCGAATTAGAGCCAGGGCGTTCAGGTCGCGATCCCCGCCAAAATGGCCTGCGACCGCCATCACCGTGCCATCCGGAATTTCTTGAGCGGGCACTCCTGCAATACCGCGCCGATCTCTCGTGAAAAGGTGACCCCCCAATGGCGATCCGATGGGACTCTCCATCGTTTCCGCAAAGACGCCCCAGACGTCCACTGGGATCGAGACATAGTTTTGGTCCTGAATGGATGGCAGCTGGTCATGAGACGTGGTCGCTGTATCTTCCACGGTGACCAATGAATTCGGGAGCCCTTCTTCCACCATGTCGTCAAACCGGAGCCGCTTCTCCACCCCGCGAGGAACGATCTGACCCGCAACGCGAGGAACCACGCCTCCATCTCCATCCGGATCATAGGCAAAATAATGTTCCAGCAACTGTCTTGCTTCTTCTAGGGAAGCGCCATCAAAACGTTCCGGCGCGCTTTCCATTTCGCCGATCAAACGGTAAAAACTTGTCTCCGAAAGGACGTCACGGCCAAGAATTGCGCCCAAACTCCGATAAAGCTCTCCTAAATGTCCTTGAACCTGACTCTCTCTTTGAGACAGTAACTGGAAGTATCGCGCGCGGTCATAGACGCGGGTGAAAGGCAAAGCGTCGTCGTCCATACCGCCCATTTTCTTCCCCTGGCTGACCATGGACACATAGTTTCGAACGCCGCCGATATTTCTGGCAAAAGCCGCAGAAACCATCTTTTGGACTTTCGATTTATCTACGCGATCACCCGTTATAATTTGCGCTTGTAACCGGGGATCCAGAACCCCTCCTTTAAGTTGTTTTCGATACAGGCGCGTCAGACTTTCGGATACGTTCTCAATATCCATGTCTTTTTGGTCGCGGCTGATGTGGATGACATCATAACCCTGATCCTGAAACTTTTGGATCACTTCCAGATTTCTTTGTTCTTTTTCTCCCTGAGAATCGTCCACCACCACCACACGCGTAGATCGGTGTCCAAAAAGAGAAAGGTTGAAAGTCAGCGCAGTCAAAGCGCGATCCAACCCGTCCGGCCGGTCGTAGGTCGGCACATAGATTTCTTGGATCCTGCGCTGAGAGACTTTCGCGAATTTGTCCGGTTTATCCAGAACCTCGTGGCTACGAACGGAAAGCAGCAGGGGTTCGGACAAGGACTCATATAGAGATCCTGACCCTCTGGCGATGTCCCTGGCGATCAAAAATTCCAACCCTTTCCGTGTCGCCGCAAATCGGTAATCTTTCTTGGGAACGCGGCTGCGCAAAACGTCTTCATCGTAGACGATCCAGTCATAGTCGCCTATGGGACTGTGAGAATTACCGAGTTTAGGACGTCTCATCAAACGAATGGAGACTCCCATCATGTGTTGGTACAGATGCAAAGCATAGAGCAGATCCTGCAAATCGCGAGCCGAGGTTTCTGTCGCGGTCGTATGAAAACCGGCCATCGGCCTTAAACCCAAAATCACATCTAAGAGAGAAGAATTCTTCTTAAGGAATGTGAGAAGTTCCAGTTGCAGTCCCGGATCGAATTTCGTCTGAGCCAGAGGAGGCAAATCCGCGTACTCCGGAAGTTCGGGCAATAGATGGATCGGCTCCCGTCTGGCAATCAGGCCCAAACCTCGCGCTTTTGCTCCCAGACGGGAACGGATGGTCTGCGCATAGAATTGTCGAGAGCGGTCTTCAAGCGACTGAGGCGCCAGACCGCCCCAGGCAATACCGGCGGCTGAAGCCATTTCTGCGGCAGATTCCGTTGGAGCCGCCAGAGCGTGGGACACAATAAAGATGACCAGAGACGGGACGATCTGTTGTACCCAGAGAGGAAGATGACGATAGAATCGAACCGCGCTCTTCCACGCTTTTACGGCATTTTCCAAGAGTCCCATGAAAATATCCAAGACAGCGCTTTCTTTCTCAAAATCTCTTGCGTTGGGGTTGACGCTCTCTAGTTGATCCAGCAAGTCCAGACGGAACGAAAGCGGAACGGGCGGTCCCGATTTCTTGCGGACAACGACAAATTCTCTCATGGACGTATTGCGTTTGACCGTCGCGTTTTCCGGAGCGCGACGATACAATTCGATCTCCAGACCCATCTGTTCCAGAAACCACACAAGTTCATTGTTTCTTTTCACACCCCTAAGCGAGAAGAGATCGCTGCGTCCGGCGCCCGCCATATTGGAGATAATCAATCGGCCATCCGGCTTTAAAATCTGAACCGCCTGTCGAACGACATTTTCGTAATCCACGAAGTTTAAGACGTCGAAAAATATGGCGGAATCAAATGCAATCAGATTATTTCCACGCGTTTTGGCCAAAAACCCGGAAACGTCCGGCCCCTGCAAAACTGAATTCAGATCGTGCGCATCCCTTCCGATGATGATCCGCCCCTGCGCCTCGCTAAATTTCCTGGAGACAGGCATTCTGCCGGATCCAACTTCCAGCAAGAGAGAACCTAACTTACCTTCTTGATCGAGCTGCTCGAGAAGCAATCCTGATTCAAGGTATGGCAAAATATCACTATCCAAACCATGCAAGGAATTTTCTAATATAACTCTAAAACAGCCCTGGTCGCCGCCCGCCATCTCTACCAATCTGGGAATTAAAATATAGAAACGGGATCTCTCCTCGTCGCTGGGCAAAGCTTCGTGAACCTGGTTCACTTTTTCCCAAGAAAGACTATCTCCTTGGAGAGAGAGGTAAATGCTTTCCAGAGACTCTTGCATTTGATTTCTCAAATCAGGATTGGATTTTTCCATGAGTTCCTCAAGCCGGGAATAAAGTTCCAAGAACAGTTGTTCATCAAGCAGTGTCTGCAATAATTTCCGGAGTTCCCGAGTGAATGTTTTGGCCGTCCGGACATTGGAAGGATTGCCCACGTATAAGACTCGATAGTGGGATAGAGTCTCCCGGATGAAACCTATGAGCCAGCGACATAGGTTCGATGCTTTGCCAGAACTGGAACCTTCTTTCTCCAGATGTTCCCGCCACTGATGGGCCATCTGTATTGCGATCCCTGCGGTCAAGAAAAGATTGGCAGTGGTAGCCTCTTCAAAGAGGGATGGGAGATCGCGATAGTCCAGCTTTTCTATATTACCCAACGATGCGAAAATTTCCATGAGATGACTGTCCGATTTGGGCGTGACACTATCTAAATTTTCCACGACAAAACGAAATAGAATCAAGGCCTCGTTCCATTCGGCCGGAGTCAACAGATGGGCTACTGCGGTCTCGCTCAATCCAAATCTCTCGCGCAGAACATGGATTCTCTCCAGAAAACGATACCAAGCCCTGAGCAACACCCCGTGCATCAAATAAACTCCCAGTGAATCCGACTTTCGGGAAAATGCTTCTTGATATCTCATCCACATTTTCAGGCGTTGCAGCTCGCTGGAAACAATGTAATGCATCTTCTGTTTTAATAAACTTACGGAGGGCTCCAAACTGGCTTCAACTCTCGCTGCAGAACCAGAACGACGGACCTGACGGCTCTGACGCCTCGCCAGGCTCCGTGCACGATGCAGATCCGCGACCACTCTTCCTTCGCGGGAATATTCGTTGTCTATAGATTCCAACAGCACAAG
>JACPSV010000009.1 GCA_016193115.1 Elusimicrobiota bacterium | reverse complement strand
CCTAATCCGGGTTGGATCCCTCGATGGGCGATAGAATCGAGGTAGGTTTGGTTCACTAGGGGGCGCTAAGAAAAGAATTTAAGGATGCGGACGAGATGGGATTTGAGGTTCTTTCTTTCCACAATACAGTCCACCATCCCGTGCTTCAACAAAAATTCGGCCTGTTGAAATCCTTCCGGAAGTTTCTGACGGATCGTTTGTTCGATGACCCGGGGCCCGGCAAACGCGATCAGAGCTTTCGGTTCGGCGATCAGAATGTCTCCCAACATGGCAAAGGATGCGGTGACGCCTCCGGTCGTAGGATCGCAGAGGATTGAAATCACCAGAATCTGTTTTTGAGAGAGTCGCGCGAGAGCCGCGGAAGTTTTGGCCATTTGCATGAGGGAAAGAATCCCTTCCTGCATGCGCGCTCCGCCTGAACTAGAGACCAGAATCAGAGGAATCTTTTTTTCCAGGGAACGTTCCATGGCTCGCGTGACTTTTTCTCCCACAACGGAACCCATGCTGCCGCCCATGAACTCAAAATTCATGACAGCAAGAACAACCCGCTTTCCTCCCAGGATTCCCTCTCCGCAGGTGACCGCATCGTTCGCTTTTGTCTTCTTTTGTTCCGCTTCCAGTTTGCCGGCATAGGAAGATAGCGGTTCCGGCTGGGCGGCGGAAGTATCCTTAAATTGCAGAGAGTCCAGAGAACGGAGTCCGGAGTCCATCTCTTCAAACAGAAGCGTGCCATCCTCGTTTTTGTCCACGAGCATCTCGATACGTTCCCGCGCGCTCATGCGCAAATAGGCGTCGCATTTGGGACAGACTTTGAAGTTTTCATACAGTTCTTTCTTGTAGATGATTTGATCGCAGGCGGAACATTTGATCCAAAGCGTTTCCGACTTTTTGGTTTTAGTCATGACGATTCTCCTTCCCTATCTCACGGACAAAAGGGTGAACGAATTGGACGGCTTTCTGAGCCGCTTGCAAACGAGAAGAGACGTTTTCCAGAACGCGGATCAAGGCGGATCCCAGAATGAAACCGTCGCAGTTTCCTTTCAGCAGGGGTATCTGTTCCGGACGGGACAACCCAAACCCAAGCAGGATCGGAAGGGAAATCCGGGACCGGGCCTTTTTTAAGAAATCGTTTGTCTCCGGATAAGGAAGGTCTTTCCGCGCCCCGGTTACGCCCGTGACGGAAACACAATAGACAAAACCGGAAGATTCTTTTCCAATCTCGCTCATTCTTTGAAGCGACGAAGTCGGCGCCAAAAGCTGAACCAGGGCGAGATTATTTTTCTGAAAAAGAGATTTGAGCGGGCGGCTTTCCTCCAGAACGAGGTCGGGTATGATCGCGCCGTCAAATCCGGACTGGGAAAGTTGGCGGATCGCGTTTTCCCAGCCCTTGCAAAAGAGAGGGTTGCTATAGCTCATCACAATCAGAGGGACGTCGCTTTGTTGGCGGATCGCGCGCGCGATTTCCATCAGTTTTTCCCAGTTCATCCCGGCCTTGAGGGCTGCTTCCGAGGATCGTTGAATCGTAGGACCATCGGCAATTGGGTCTGAGAACGGAAATCCAATTTCAAAAAAATCAACTCCGGCCTTCTCCAGTTGACAAACCAAATTGACCGTCGCTTCGGGAGAAGGAAACCCCGCCGTGAGAAAAAGAGAGAACGCTTTCTTCCCTGAACGTTTTAGATCCAGCAACTTTTTTTCCAGGCGATTATGCATGGGTTGATCCCTGCAGGATTCTTTGAATTTCAACGACGTCTTTGTCCCCGCGACCGGAGAGGCAGAGAACGAGGCTGTCTCTTGAGGAAAGACGGGGCGCCACTTTTTTGAGATGGGCGATCGCATGGGAAGGTTCCAGAGCCGGGTTGATGCCTTCCATTTTGGAAAGCAGAAGAAAACCGTCCAACGCTTCTTTATCGGAGGCGGTCACATACTGCGCTCGTCCGGTGTCCTTATAAAAAGAGTGTTCAGGCCCCACTCCCGGATAGTCTAACCCAGCGGAGATGGAGTGTGTGGGTTGGATTTGTCCGTCTGGGTCCTGAAGTAGGTAAGAAAGGGCTCCATGTAAAATGCCGGGTTTTCCTTGAGAAAGCGTGGCCGCGTGTTGGCAGGGTTCCGTCCCTTTCCCGCCCGCTTCCACTCCGATGAAATGGACGGAGCGGTCCTTATAAAATGGATAGAAAAGACCCATGGAGTTAGAACCGCCTCCCACGCAGGCGATCAAAACTTTGGGAAGTTTTCCTTCCAATTTCAAAATTTGAGATCGGGTCTCTTTTCCGATCACAGACTGGAAATTACGCACGATCATGGGGTATGGGTGCGGACCCACGACGGATCCGAGCACGTAGAAAGTGTTGCGGACGTTGGTGACCCAGTCCCGCATGGCTTCGTTGATGGCGTCTTTCAGGGTTTTGCTACCGGTCGTGACCGGCTTCACTTCGGCGCCCAGAAGTTGCATGCGAAACACGTTTAAGTTCTGGCGGCGCATGTCCTCTTCTCCCATGTAGACGGCGCATTCCAAGCCAAACAGAGCGGCGGCCGTGGCGGTGGCGACGCCGTGTTGTCCCGCTCCCGTCTCCGCGATCACCCTTTTTTTGCCCATCTTTTTCGCCAAGAGGCACTGACCGAGTGTGTTGTTGATTTTGTGGGATCCGGTATGGGTTAGGTCTTCCCGTTTAAGGTAAATTTTGGCTCCGCCCAGATGGCGCGTCAGATTCCGCGCGAAGAACAGAGGAGTCGGCCTGCCGGCGTAGTGCGTGAGGAGGGATCCAAGCTCCTCCACAAAATTTTTGGAATGGCCGACCGTCCGGTAACCCTTCTCCAACTCTTCCAAGGCAGGCGCCAACGTTTCGGGCACAAATCGCCCGCCAAACTCTCCGAAATATCCGCGTTTATCCGGTAATGAATTCATTTTAAGACCATTTGGAGCGCTGAATGAAAAGTTTCATTTGATCCAGATCTTTCCGGCGGGGATGATCTTTTTTTTCCACTCCGCTGGCCACGTCCACGCCGGCAGGATCCACTTTTTCAATCGCTTCCTCCACATTAGCGGCTGTCAGGCCGCCCGCGAGGAAAATGGGTATCCCGCAGGATTTGGATTGAGCGGCCAGATCCCAGTCGCACAACTGTCCTGTCCCGCCGGCGTCATTCTCGTTAAAACTGTCCATCAGGAGGACGTCCGCCAGACCCGCATAGGAGGCAATCGTGTTGAGCGATTCCTGGTTTTCCACCCGGATCGCTTTCCAGAGCGGGATTTGAAATTCAGATTTAATCTGTTGCAAAAGTTCCGGAGATTCCGATCCATGCAACTGCAAGACGGAGAGAGGCGCGACTTTCAATATTTTTTTTAAACTGTCCAGATCCGGGTTCAAGAATACACCCACCGATTTCACGAAAGGAGGCAGTCCCGATGCGATTTCTTTGGCTTTCTCGGCGCTCACTTTTCTTTTGCTGGATTCACAGAAGTTAAGCCCCACATAATCGGCTCCCAGGTTGGCTGCCCAGAGGGCGTCTTCGGAATTCGTGATGCCGCAGATTTTAACGAGTATTTTTTTTGATTTCATTGGCCCGCCTCTACCAAAGTCTTGAGAAATTCTTTCCTCTGATCGCTTCTGAGGACGGATTCACCGATCAAGGCGGCGGCGATCCCCGCGGTTTTAAGTTCACGGACGGTTTCCGGAGAGCGGATCCCGCTCTCCGCCACGATCGCGGTTCCTTTGGGAATCTGACCTTTCAATTTGAACGTTGTCTCCAAACGAACCGTCAAATCTTTCAAATTACGGTTATTGATTCCGATCAGGGACGGGTTTCCTTGAAGGGCAATCTCCAGATCTTCCTCCGAGTGCACTTCCACCAGAGCGTCCAGATCCAAGTCGCGGCTGAATTGCAGAAGTTGAAGGTAATCTTTTTTGGAGAGGATAGAGATAATCAGAAGAATTGCGGAAGCTCCTAAAACTTTGGACTGAACGATTTGGTAAGGATCGAAAATAAAATCTTTGCGCAGGAGAGGCAATCGACACTTCTTTTTAACTTGCGAGAGATGATCCGGATCCCCTAAAAAATAGTCCTGTTCCGTCAAAATCGAAAGCGCTCGCGCGCCGGCTTCTTTGTAGACGCGTCCAATCTCTTCCGGTTTATAATCTTCCACAAGCAGACCGGCGCTGGGGCTGGCCTTCTTCATTTCCGCCACGATCGAAAGCGTGTTGGGGACGGAGATTGCTTGAAGAAAAGATTTGGGAGGTTTCATGTTTTCGCACTGAGCATAAAGTTTTTTTAAGGGCGTCTGTTTTTTTTCTTTTTCCACCCGTTTTTTCTTCGTATGCACAATCAAGTCCAAAATGTTGTTCAACCTTTGTGGCTCCATTCTATCAAACTTTTAAGTTTTTGCAGCGCCTTGCCGCCGGCCAGTGATTCCCATGCCATCAGAGCCGACTCGGAAAGAGTGACTCCCTTTTTCGTAAAAGGATGAGAGGAATGGATCGCAAGGGCGGCGTTGGCCACGATCACGTTTTGCAAAGGATGTTTTTCCCCCGCAAAAATTTTCTGAAGAAGTTGAGCGTTCTGTTGAGCGTCTCCTCCGGTCAACGATTCCGGGGACACCCTTTCCAGATTGAATGCGCGCGGACGGATCTTCAGTACGGTACTGTTCCCATCTCGAATCAACAATCCGGCGCCTTCCCCGTTCAAGACCACCTCATCATAGCCGGATTCGTGTACCAGGCAGGCGGTACGGGATTCCCTTTGGGAAAGTTTTACGAGGACAGACGCGAGCAAGGTGAGAACCTCTTCCCGTGGAACCCCGATCACTTGGACGTTGGCTCCCGCCGGGTTTACCAAAGGTCCCAACAGATTAAAAACGGTTCGAACTCCCAACTCTTTGCGGATAGGCGCCACGTGTTTCATGGCCGGGTGATAGAGAGGCGCAAACAAAAATGTGATGCCGATCTCGTTCAGCGCTCTTTCCGCGGATTCCCGGCTCATCAGGATATTGACTCCCAGAGCTTCCAAAATGTCGGCGCTGCCGCAGGTACTGGAGACGGAACGGTTTCCATGCTTCGCCACCAAAAATCCGGCTCCTGCCACGACAAACGCGGCCGCTGTGGAGATGTTGAAAGTCTTTTTTCCGTCTCCGCCGGTGCCGCAGGTATCAATCACGATTGGTTCAGAACAAGAAATCTTGACCATCGCTTCCCGCATGGCACGGATGAATCCCAGGATCTCGTCTGCGCATTCTCCTTTAGACCGCAGAGCGGTCAGGAACCCGCCTATTTGCGCGGGAGTTCATGGTTTAAGAAACCTTTGTGTTGAGGAAGTTTTTCAACAATTTTTTTCCTTCTTGCGTTAAAATGGATTCGGGATGGAACTGAACTCCGGAAACCCACGGGTAGCGCGTGTGCGCCAGTCCCATGATCTCTCCTTCTTTTGTCCATCCGGAAATTTTTAGGATCGAAGGGCAACTCTTCCGTTCTACGAGCAGGGAATGGTACCGGGTTGCCGTGAAGGGGTTGGGTAGTCCCTGGAAAACGCCTTTCCCGTCGTGATAAATCGGGGAGGTTTTTCCGTGCATCAAATTTTTTGCGCGAACAATTTTTCCGCCGAAAGCGGCGCCCAGACATTGGTGTCCCAGACAGACTCCGAGGATCGGCGTATTTTGGGAAAAGCGCTCATAGATGGACGTGGAGATGCCCGCTTCTTTAGGGGTGCAGGGTCCGGGAGAGATGACGATATGGCTTGGGTTCCTGCGCGCAATTTCATCCAGAGTGATCTGATTGTTTCTCGCCACCTGCAATTTTTCTTTTCCCTGAGCCAATTCACCCAGGTACTGAACG
The DNA here is from genome assembly GCA_016193115.1 of Elusimicrobiota bacterium. GTDB lineage: Bacteria > Elusimicrobiota > Elusimicrobia > 2-02-FULL-39-32 > 2-02-FULL-39-32 > JACPSV01. The sequence goes on along the minus strand of JACPSV010000009.1, from coordinate 6,217 downwards.
AGGTTGTACGTAAAAGAGTCAAAGTTGTCAATCACCAAAATCATTGGAAGTTTCCTTGAGCCATCTCCACGGCCTTAAAAAGAGCGGCCGCTTTTGAGCGGGTCTCTTTCTCTTCGTGTTCCGGAACGGAATCGGCCACGATGCCGGCGCCCGCCTGCATCCAAATTTTGTTTTTGTTGAGCAAGATTGTGCGGATCGTGATGGCCATGTCCATGTCTCCGGAGTAGGAGAAATATCCAATGGATCCCGCATAGACGTTGCGTCGCACCTTTTCCAACTCTTCGATGATCTCCATCGCCCGTATCTTGGGAGCGCCCGTGACCGTTCCCGCAGGGAAACAGGCGCGGAAAAGAGAGAACGCGTCTTCCCGTCCGTTCAATTTTCCCTGAACCGTAGAGACCAGATGCATCACGTGGGAGTACCGTTCCACCTTCATGAAATCTTCTACCGTGACGGAACCGGGCGCGCAGACACGCCCCAGATCGTTCCTGCCCAAATCCACCAGCATCAGGTGTTCGGCTCTTTCTTTGGGATCGTTGAGAAGTTCTTTTTCCCGCGCGCGATCTTCTTTTTCCGTCTCTCCTCGCCGGCGGGTGCCTGCGATCGGCCGTGTCATTGCGCAGCGTCCCTCTTTACGCACCAAAATTTCCGGGCTGGATCCCGCGATGGAAAACTCTTTGAAATTTAGAAGGTACAGGTACGGAGAAGGGTTAATAGAACGCAAAGCTCTGTAGAGTTGGAGAGGTTCCAGTTTCAAATCCACTTCAAACCTTTGGGAGAGGACTGTCTGGATCACGTCTCCGGCCCGGATATACTCTTTTGCTTTTTCAACCGCCTTATAGAATTCTGGTTTTGAACAGTTCGAGCGGATGGCTGGAAGGGCTCCTCGAGTTTTCCTTTTTTGAGTGGAGGGCAGCGGGGAACGGATCCTCTCTTTCAATCGCGCCAGCTCTTTTTCCGCCTGAGCATATTGCCGGAAAAGTTTTTTGGGATTGTGGGTCTCAATGCGGTTCCATTTGATCAGGTAAATCTGATGTTTCCAGTGGTCCATCACGATGCAGGTATCCGTAAAAAGGAAACAAGAGTCGGAAAAGGAAAGATCGTCCGGCAGAAGGGAAGGTATCTTTTCAAAGTGGCGCGCCATCTCGTAAGCGATCATTCCCACCGCGCCTCCGCAGAACCGCGGGAGTTCCGGCAGGGAAACCGGTTTCAAACCGGAAAACGTTTTTTTGAGCTCAGAGAACGGATCTACGGCTACAAATTCTCTGCGTCCATTCCAATCGCTCACAGTCACTTTGTTCCCGCGGGACTCAAATCTCAGGAGGTCGGAGACGGTGATAAAAGAGTACCGTCCCAGAGATTCTCCCCCTTCCACGCTTTCCAAGAGAGCGTTGTACGGCTGGGATTGGGACACCTTTAGGTAGAGAGTGACGGGCGTATCCAAATCTGCCGCGCAAGTTTGGAACGTGGGCACGAGAGAGTAACGGCCAGCCAAATTTTGAAATCTCTTAAAATCCGGGTTCATTCGAGAGGATTTAACAATCTGCCCTTAATCAGTTTTTTGTGGACAAAATAAATAGGTTCCCCTGTCTGAGGATTCTTCCAGTCGCGGCTGTCGCCGGACTCGTCCCGGTTGTCTCCCATCACAAAATAGGATTCTGGCGGGACAGTGAGCGGCGCGATATTGTCGCCCACAAGTATCTCATCTTTCCGCTTGTACTGAACGTAATGCTCTTTTAAGGGTTCTCCGTTCAAAAAAACTTTTTTCTCTTGGATGGACAGGGTTTCTCCCGGTAAACCAATCACCCGTTTGATTAGTTCCTTATCTTTTTTGATGGGAGGCTCAAAGACAATGATCTCGCCTCTCTTTGGGGAACGAAAAAAGTAGGTCATCTTATTCACAAAGTAGTGGGTTCCCAAAGGAAGAGTCGGTTCCATGGAGGGCGAGGCCACGTAAACACCTTCGAATGCCCAGTGCCGGAACAAAAGTCCGCCTCCGACTCCCAAACACAGAAGAAAGAGAAGACGCCGTATCATTTGTACACTTTCTTAGGGTCAAAGACCTGTTTTCCTTTTTGAATGAGATTGCCTTCTTCATCCATTTCTCTATAAAAACAGCTGCGCATGCCCGTATGGCAGGCGGCGCCTCCCGCCTGTTCGACTTGGATGAGGATACAGTCCCCATCGCAGTCAATCGCGATCTTTTTAACGTGTTGGACGTTTCCGGACTCTTCCCCTTTCAGCCACAATTTTTGCCGCGAGCGGCTGAAATAGCAGGCCTTTTTGTCCAGAATGGTTTTCCTCAGAGACTCTTCGTTCATGTAAGCAACCATGAGAATCGTCCCGTCCTTCGCGTCTTGAGCGACGCACGGTACCAACCCATTTTTATCCCACTTCACCGCTTGCAATATCGCATCCATTTTTTTGTCCTTTCTTATATTCGAACAGGCATTTTTCTTCGTTTCAAATATCTCTTAAGATCCTGGATATCAAGTTGCGCCTGCGACACCGCCCGGGTCAGTTCCACATCGTAGCCGTCCCGCGTGCCGTCCGCGTCCATGCTCGTGAGGAGAATTTCGCCCGCTCCCAGTTTCTCCGCTCTTTCAGCCCACTCGACCGCGTCCAACCCTGCCGGTTTCCGGCCACCATGACTATACACTTCCCATCGCGTCCGCCCCAAAGTCCCTTCGCGCCGTTTGCAGTCTATCGCAACCACCATGCACTGAGCGCCAAAAGAATCCGCTCCTTCCTGTATGAGGCGTGGCCGTTCAATCGCGGCGGTGTTGATCGAGACCTTATCCGCGCCAGCCCGCAAGAGCGTACGAACATCCTGAACCGTGCGCACGCCTCCTCCCACGGTCAGAGGAATAAAAACCTGTTCTGCGGTTTTCTGGACGACATCCAACATGATGGAACGGTTTTCCGAACTGGCCGTGATATCCAAGAACGTGATTTCGTCCGCGCCTTCGGAATTATAACGTTGAGCTACCGCGACGGGATCGCCCGCATCTTTGAGATCTAAAAATTTTGTGCCTTTGACAACTCTTCCCCTGTCCACGTCTAAACAAGGAATAATCCGTATCGCAAGTCCCATCGGGCCTAAACAGTGATGGCTTCTTTTAGAGGAATATTTCCCGTGTAAAGGGCCTTGCCGATGATGACTCCTTTGAGACCGGGAATTTTTTTCAACGCTTTTACATCCTCCAAAGAGGAAACTCCGCCCGAAGCGTAGACGCTCATGCGGGTGTGTGAGACCACTTTTTGGATGGATTCGAAGTTTGGACCTTCCAGAGTTCCGTCCCGGTTGATATCCGTGAAGATTGTTTCCAGAAACCCAATCGTTTCCATTTCGTGGAGAGCTTCCTCAACCGTGAACTGAACGTCCTCCTGCCACCCTTCTTTCGTGACGTGGTTGTTGACCGCGTCAATGGCGACAATCAGTCTTTCCGAATGCCAGTCCAGAGCGCTCTTCACCCAATCCTGATTTTCCAGAGCCGCTGTGCCGAGTATCAGCTTGTCAATGCCGCACTTCAAGGCCTTTTTAACCGTTTCCTTATCTCTCAACCCGCCGCCAAACTGTATTTCGCAGCCGATCTCTTTTTTAATTTTGGCGGCGATATCTAGGTAGTGAGGTTGTCCGCTAAAGGCGCCGTCCAGATCAATCATGTGGATGCGTTGGGCGCCCTGATCCACCCAGAGTTTGGCCATTTGAACCGGATCGGATGAGTAGACCGTGGTTTGGCGCAAGTCTCCTCTCACCAGACGGACGCAAGAACCCGCCCGAATGTCCACCGCAGGAATAATAATCATTGTCGCACCTCCATCAAAAAATGTTTGAGATAAAATTTCGCAATAGATTCAATCCGTTTTCTCCGCTTTTCTCAGGATGGAACTGCGAGGCAAACAGACGGCCCCGACGGATACTGGACGCAAACGGGATCCCATAGGTTGTCGTGGTCATCACCAAACTTTTTTCTTTGGGAGCCGGAAAATAAGAGTGCACAAAATAAAAATAAGAATCGTTACCAATCTTTCCAAAAATGGATTGGGATCCGGTATCCGACGCCTTGTAATGGATTTGGTTCCATCCCATGTGAGGCACTTTAAGGTTTCCTTGAACAGGAAACTTTTTCACCTTTCCTTTAAAAATGCCCAGCCCCGGAACCTTTCGTTTTTTGCTCTCTTCGCTTTCTTCAAACAGGAGCTGATACCCCAAACAAATTCCGAGGAACGGACGATCTTGCGCGATCCAATCCTGAATCAAAGAGAAAAGTTTCCGTTTCTTTAAGTTTTGCGCCGCTTGCGCAAACGCGCCCACTCCGGGCAAAACAGCCAGTTGATAAGAGTTAAAATCAAAAGGTTCAGAAACCAGGTCCACCTGACACCCGGCCTTTTCCAGCGACTTTGAGACGCTTCTCAAATTGCCCATGTCATAGTTGATGAGCGCTGTCCGTACAGATGGGTTCATAGACTTCCTTTAGTTGAGGGAATTCCTTTCTCCTTCAGGTTACGGGAGACCGCTTGGGAGAACGCTTTGGAAAAACCTTTGAAGAGGGACTCCGCGATGTGGTGGTTGTTCCGACCTTTGATCAGACGGATGTGGAGATTCATCTTGGAGTTGACCGCTAAGGCCTGGAAAAAATCTTCAAACAGTTCAAAACAAAACGGCGCCTTAGACTGCGGTTTGAAAGGGACATCATACTCAAAGTAAGGTCTTCCCCCGCAATCAATGGCGATGTAAGAGAGGGATTCATCCATGGGAAGCAGAAAATTCCCGTAGCGGTAGATACCCTTTTTATCTCCCAAGGATTTCTGAATCGCTTCCCCCAAAACGATGCCGATATCTTCCACGAGATGATGATCATCAATGTGGGTGTCTCCGGTCGCCTTGATTTGCAGGTCAAGGCCGCCATGTTTTGCGAAAAGTTCCAACATATGATCCAAGAAAGGCAAAGTGGTAGAAACGTCCGATTTCCCCTTCCCATCCAGGTTCAGGGTCAATCGAATCCTGGTCTCTTTCGTATTTCTCTCAATCTCTGCTCTGCGCATCTTCATCTTAATCCCTCAAAGAAAGCGAATGGTAGTGTAGTTTTTCCGTCTCCGCCAAAACCTGAGCCATGCGGAAGAGTTTCTTATTTTTTGATTTGTTTTCAATCACAGAACTCCACCTTAAAAAATCTTTGACTGATAGACCGGAACTAAATCGCCCCGTTCCGTTTGTCGGCAGAACATGGCTGGGTCCCGCGATGTAGTCTCCCAGAGCCACAGGACTCTCTCCTCCCAGAAATATCGCCCCCGCTCCTCTAATTTTTTTCAAGACTTTCCTGGGATTTCGAATGGCCAAGAGAAGGTGTTCCGGCGCCGCTTGATTGATTTGTGTCAGAATCGTTTCTTCATTCTTAGAGAAAAAGAATCGCATTTGTTTCTTGAACTCATTGGGAATCCTATTCTGGATTTGCAATAGAACCGTCTCGTCCATACTGTAAAGGCAGCTGACCGACTGCGGCCCATGTTCCGCCTGAGCCAAAAGGTTCCAAGCGATTCTGGCGGGGACACAGGAAGAGTCCACCCAGACAGCGATTTCACTGGGTCCCGCCAATCCGTCAATACCCACCGCGCCATAGACCAACCGTTTCGCTTCGGTCACATATTCGTTTCCCGGCCCCACAATTTTGTCTACCTTGGGTATCGTTTTTGTGCGGCCCACCCACTCCGAAACATTGGTCAATCCCACAGACGTATGCGGCAGCCAAGACTTCATCTTTCAGATTTTTTTGCGGCGTCACCATCACAATGTTACGCACTCCGGCGACTCTGGCTGGAATAGCCGTCATCAAGACCGTGGAAGGGTAGCACGTTCTCCCTCCAGGGACATATATTCCCACCGTGTCCAGAGGGGATGCGATCTGCCCCACTGTGATCCCACCCAGATGAGCGTCCCACAGGGTGCGGATACCCTCTTTCTCCCTACGGTGGAACGACTCAACCCTTTTTTTTGCGGTTCGGAGAGCTTGCCGCAGGGCTTCGGGTATTCTTTTGTAAGACTCTTCCATCCTCTTTCGAGGAACGGAAAACCGTTTAGGTTCCAATCGAACCCCGTCAAATTTTTCGCCGTAGTATTGGAGAGCCCGATCTCCCTCCCGTCTCACCTTCCCCAGAATGGCAGAGACCTCCCTCCCAACCCGTTTTGAATCCAACATACCCAAATTATATCAAA
>JACPSV010000317.1 GCA_016193115.1 Elusimicrobiota bacterium | reverse complement strand
CTCCATTCTCTTAATTCTTTGTTCAACCATTGCTCTTTTGCTAACAGGGAAAGTTCTTCACGTTTGTCCTTGTGTTTTGAAAAATAACTTTTAACGCGGCGAGATTGTTTCTCTCTATTTTTTTCTGAATTCCAATAGTTCTTCTGAACCTTATTCAGAAGAGTATTGTTGTTTCTCTGGTACTCTGGATTTGCATGGTAGAAATCCAAAAATTTCTGAACCATGTATTTTTTATAAGCGGGGTCTTCCCATTGCTTTTTAGCTCGCCGGCTTAGGAGAGGGCGTAGTGAAAGCATCTTTCCTCTTATTTTTTCCTTGTACTCCGGTTGCTTCCTTAGGTTGCGGAGTTTTTCTAGCACGTCAGGCCTCTGAAGAGTACGCTTCGCTAAGTCGCGGTGTAATTGAAGGTGTTGGTCCGGGCTAAGCCGAACCAAATTATTGGGATTATTGTTTAACTTATTGAAATCCTTGTGATGCCTATGAGCGCCTGCCTCTTTCTTGTAAACCCCACATCCTAGATTGTATTGATCGGACAAAAGGTGCGTAAATATCCATCTCTTTTCTACCGGATCAAAAATCATTTCGTAGCCTTCTATGGTGATTCTTCCGCCCATCTTTGAAGTTTTTCGGTACAATGGCATGAGTGAGTCTGCAGGAGTAAGATTCTTAGCCTCACTATAGGAACCATCGGATCGCATAAACTTGTGGTTAGGAGTACAAACAATTTCTTCCCCATTATCCAAAACAATTTTTACCACATTGGCATTTTTTTGAGTCATACGAGGATATAAAATGGGAGCAATTTCTATGGAACCCATTGGATTAACTGTATAACAATAATTCTTTATCCCTCTTTGATCTTCCTGTGCCAACTCCTTAAATGAAAGCGCCCTCCCGTCCGTTAAAGCAACTCTTGTGTCTCCGGAAAAACAGCCTCCGGCAGAATCGCCTTCCACGAGATAGATCTCGCATTTTTTGGGGTCGCGTTCCTGGCAGTCGGCCAGTTTTCCGGGCAATGAGGCGGAATCGAGAGCCCCTTTGCGGCGGGTGAGTTCGCGCGCTTTGCGGGCTGCTTCCCTGGCTTCCGCGGCGTTCAAGGCTTTGGCGATCACCTTCTGAGCGGTGTTGGGATTCTCTTCCAAAAATGTGGCGAGACTGTCCCCGACAATGGACTCCACGATCCCTTCCACGTCCGAGTTTCCTAACTTAGTTTTCGTCTGCCCTTCGAATTGCGGGTTCGGCACTTTACAAGAGATGACGGCCGTCAATCCTTCGCGCACGTCGTCCCCTGTGAGCCGCAAGGATTGACCTTTAGAAGGATCTTTCTGGGCAATGTAGCGGTTGATCACCCGCGTCAGCGCGGAACGGAATCCCGCCAGATGCGTGCCGCCTTCGATCGTGTTGATGTTGTTGACGAAAGTGAAAACCTGCTCGTTATACGCGTCGTTGTACTGCATGGCCACTTCTGCCACGATCCCTTCTTTCTCTTTAGAGAAATAGATGGGCTCCGAGTGTAGGACGGATTTGCTGGCATTTAAGAATTTGACAAACTGAACGATGCCGCCTTCATAATGGAAAACGTGCTGCTTGTCGTCCCTTTCATCCACGATCGTGATCTGTGTGCCCGCATTTAAGAAGGCGAGCTCCCTCAGACGGTTGGATAGAGTATCATAGGAAAATTTCAGGTCCCCAAATATCTCCGGATCGGGCTTGAATGTAACTTTGGTTCCCCTCTCCTCCGTTTTACCTTCCTGTTTGACAGGTCCCTGGATTTTCCCGCGCGCATAAGCTTGTTGATAGATCTTGCCGTCTCTGTAAACCTCGACCTCCAACCACTCGGAAAGAGCGTTCACACAGGAAATTCCAACCCCATGCAATCCGCCTGAAACTTTGTAGGCGGCGTGATCGAACTTTCCGCCCGCGTGCAGAGTGGTCATCACGACTTCTAACGCCGGCTTGTTTTTGTAGCGCGGATCTTTTACTTCTTTCATGGGATCCACGGGAATGCCGCGCCCGTCATCAAGCACGGTGATGGAGTTATCCGTATGAATAAGAACGTCTATATTTTTGCAATAACCTGCCAAAACCTCGTCAATGGAATTGTCCACGGCTTCATAGACCAAATGGTGAAGACCTTGAAGACCGGTGCTGCCAATGTACATCGCGGGCCTTTTGCGCACCGGTTCCAGCCCTTCCAACACCTGAATCTTGGAAGCATCATAATCTCCTGAAGAACCGTCCGTACCCTTTTTAAGTTTGGGCTGTTCCGTCTCTGGTTCCATCACCACAGAATCTTCTTTTAGTTTCGGCATAGGTTTCTTTTTACGCTTTCCTCCTTCTTTCATAGTGTGCTAAAAAACCGTCTCCCGCCCTGTTTTTTGGGGAACTCCTTGCGCTCGCGGCTATCGGGATAGGACGTCCCTTTAATATAGACTTTCAGTTCCGGCGCTTGACTGTCGCCCGACCGCGACATGGCGCTTTGAAGCGCATGCGCGATCCCTCTGCGCATGAAATGTACTTCCTGGAAATGGGCCGGAGACTCCACTTCCACATAAATTCTATTTTTTCTTATTCCCACGACACGCGCATGCGGATGCAACCCGGCCAGCTCTCTTTCTAAAACGGAGACGGCCACGTAATTGTCTTCCGTGACTCCAACCGACTTAAGAACTTTCGGAACAAAATCTTTGATCTCTTTAAAACTCATCACTGTAACCGCATGGGCATGATCACGCAAAGATAAGAATCGTTCTCCGCAGGTTTTACGAGTCCCGGGTTGAGAGACGATGAAAACTCGAACCGGGTAACTGGACTATCGCTGTTTTTCAGGATATCCAGAAGGAACTGAGGGTTAAAAGCGATATCGAAGTTGGCCCCTTCATAAACGATATCCATATCCTCTTCTTCTTCGCCAACCGTTTGAGAATTGGCGGAAATTTTTAAGCGCCCCGGACTCAAGGAAATGCGCACCGATCCGCCGCGGTCCTGCGCAAACAGGGCCGCCCTGCGCACCGCGGAGAGAATCTCCGGCGTCTTCACTTGAATTTCGATTTCTTTCGTTTTCGGGATGACTTGTTCATAATTGGGGAATGTCCCGTCAATCACGCGGCTAACCAACACAACTTCTTCCCCGCGATCGTTCCACTTAAAAGAAACCTGATTTTCGTAAGGCGCAACTTGGATCCAGTTTTCTTGTGGATTGGTCTGTCCCGAAAGGAGACGTAATATCTCCGCGATCGCTTTGGAGGGGATAATAACGTTGGCGCTCAAATCCTTCTGGGCTCCGTTGCGAGTGATATAGGCCAGCCTGCGTCCGTCCGTCGCCACCATGCGCAACTCTCCGCCGCTTAGGAGAAAAAGTATTCCATTTAAGACATAGCGGGTTTCATCGTTGGAGACGGCGAAACAGGTCTTCTTCAACATCTCCTGAAACACCGTTCTTTCCAGCTTAAAGGATTTCCCATCCGGGAAGACTGGAATGAGAGGAAAATCTTCCGGCGGCAGGGAAACTAGGGACGCCCTCACTTTCCCGCACCTCAATTCAACCCGTCTGCCATCCTTGGTT
>JACPSV010000301.1 GCA_016193115.1 Elusimicrobiota bacterium | reverse complement strand
TCTCCTTTTTTATTTTTTCCACGGCGTCCTGCAGGGACTGGAGTTTGTTTTTAGAGATACATTTTGCCTGAACTTCGGCTGATAAGAGAAATAGGACTGCCATGGCCACGATCGTAAGGCACAGATTTTTGCAACTGTTCATTCGTATTTCCTCCTCTTGAGATTTATCTTCCATAACTGAGCCGTTCGATCAAAAAGAGAGGCAGGCTGTATTGCCTCATCTTTTCTTGAACGGCGGCGATGTCGTAAGGGCACCGTCCTATTTTGATTTCGTATTTTTCCGAATCGTAAACCAGGCAGGCGGCGCGGACGTCGCCGTCTCTGGGTTGTCCGACCGATCCGACGTTGACGATCGTCTTGCCTTGAGGGTCGAGCTGGATTGTTTCCCCATCCACAAGCGGCCTGTGCTGTATCATTCCCAGGGAATCGGCATAGAAGATAGCAGGGAGATGCGTATGGCCGATAAAACAGACCGGGTTTCTAAAAAATTCCAGATTGTCCAAATATTGGCGCGGCGTCAGAAGATATTCGTCGCTGGGATCCCGCGGGCTTCCATGACAGAGTGTGAAATCAGAAACGTCAATCAGTCGCGGCAACCGCATGAGAAAGTTTCTGTTTTCTTCCTTCAGGTGCCTTTTGGTCCAGATGATGGATCGGGAAGCCAGATCGTTAAACCAGGTCAACTCTTTCAATCCCACGGAGGCGTAGTCGTGGTTACCGGCCGTAATCTGTATTTTTTTAAGGTTCAGGATTTTCTGAACGCACTCGTTGGGGTTCGGTCCGTACCCAACCAAGTCGCCTAAACAGATGAAAGACTGGATTCTTTCTTTCCGGAAGAAAGCTAAAACCGCTTCCAGGGCCTCCAAGTTCGAGTGAACATCAGAGAATATCCCATAGCGCATAAGAACTTAATTTTATGAAATATCGAGTCCTAATTCAAACAGAATCCATTTTCGCAACATTCCCGGTTTCACCTCTGGCTGTTTTCTTTCATTTGTTGCATGGATTCTTGCATTCTTTTCATTTTGTATTCTTGGGCGGCGGCTTCCCTTTGTTCGGGCGGGAGAGACTTGATCTTTTCGACCATGGCCCAATCTTCGGGAGTCATGTGCTTTTTATCTTCTTCCGAAGGTCCCATTTGCCCTTCTTGTCCTTGCATCTGATGCATGGTTTCTTGCATTCTCCTGGTTTTATATTCTTGGGCGGCGGCTTCCCTTTGTTCGGGCGGCATTTGCATGATTTTCTGGACAGCGGCATGATCTTCGGCGCTCATATGTTTTTTGTCCTCTTCGGATGGCCCCATGGAATTGCCGCTCTCGTTTCTATCCTGGCGATTGGAGAAATGTAGGGAACTTCTGCTTTGACTTTCCTCGCGCATTCTCATGGGACGATTTTCATGCTTCTCCCTATCCATTTTTTGCTGGTATTCCATCGCCGCTTTTTCCCGTTCTTCCGGAGAAAGCCGCATCATTTTCTCTTTCATCCTCTCCTCTTCGCTCGCGGCTTGGCTTTTCTCTACATTTGAGAATTCAATCGTTTGAGCTTGGGTGGCAAAGACAGTCAGAAAACAGAAAGCAATGAACATTCTAAGCATCATACCCTCCTCGGTACCAGCCAATAGACTCGGTGTATAGGAGATAGCAGGGAATCCCCCCTTTGTCAATATGGCCGCTTTCTTTATAACTTCTTAATGAAGCGGCATTCCC
>JACPSV010000300.1 GCA_016193115.1 Elusimicrobiota bacterium | reverse complement strand
AGAGCCCTCTTTTGTTTCCCTCCCTTTGAAAACCACATCATATCCCGCTGCTCTTTTCTCGCTGGTCACATAAACGATGGATTTGGAGACCAGGCCGATGTAAGTCTCCAGAAAACCGATCGCAGATTTGTAGGGAGCAAATACCCGATTGATTGTCGTCCGTGTCGCTTCCTCATGGATTGGAATCGTAGGATCATCGTTCACGCGATGAGCGAACCAGTATTGGGAATTGACGTCTTGTTGGGAGTAGGTTCCATGCCAAATGGTGTTGACCAATATCTCTGCTTCTGCGGTGGCGGTGAGAGCAATGGATTCGTTCCGTTGGGAAGTCATTTCTTCTGGTGAAACAAGACCGTCGGCGACAGACTGTTGGTTGAGAATGTGCTGCAATTCATGAATCAGGGAGAGGACGGCCTGCGGAACTCTGCCGTTTAGGCGAGAGCGGTTCAGGATAACGTATCCTGAACCATCCTCAAACGTGATGGCCATGGCTCCAAATGAGGCGTGGTCGGAAACAATAATGCCTTTCAGATTTCTGGGCCAGCTCCTGTTAGCTGATTGGATGATTTGGATCGCCTGAGACATCAGTTCTCTGTCTTGTGGGGTGTTAGCGCCTTCAAAGAGATTGTCCGGCACTGAGGATCGTCCCGCTCTTGACCTTAGTTCCCGCATCACTCGGTCTTGTGGCAGATCCATCAGGCGATCTACCTCTTCGTTAAAAGTGACGTTCTCACCCGTGACAGGCCAACGCACAATGGAGGCGCAACCAACCACGGCGGGCAAGCCACTGACAAACAAGACGAGCGCAGTCACCGCGACAACCGCTCTCAACGATTTTGGCGCCCGAAAAGATCGCCAAACGAGCATCCAAGGAGCCATCCATGAGCGCATACCCGTCGGCTTGACTGCACGGGGTTGTTGTGGTATAGTTTGGTTAATGGAAGACAAAGTGTTTTTAACAGTTAAAAGAAGAGAAGTTATCTCTTCTATATTTTCGAACCTTGCTGTGGTTTTTTTGTCCTCCGGTCTTGTGAGTGATGTTTTTATTTCGCTTAGCGCCATGATGAGGGTTTTAATCGTTGTTTGTGGACTCGTTTTTTTCGGAGTGGCGGTTTCAGT
>JACPSV010000008.1 GCA_016193115.1 Elusimicrobiota bacterium | reverse complement strand
TTGGCGGGCTGGAACTCAGGAGGGCACTATGGTTTTGACATTTACGATTTTGGGTCTTTCGGAACCTTTGGGCCTTTCCCTCGCGATTCTGCGCAGAATGAGAGAACTCGTTCTAGTCTTCCTGGGACTGATCCTTTTCTCTCTAGAAGCCGCTTCGGAAACTTCCCCACCCGTACAGAAATGAACCTAAATTTAGGATTACTACGGATTTTTTTGATTGGCGTCATTGTCTGCCTCATCCCTCTTTCCTTATTAACGGCCAGTTCGGAACCTACGCAAATAGCCCGCAACAAAAATGCGCTGGAAGAGATCAAAAAGATCACGCAACCGGTGGAAGAAGCTGTCAGCAAGACCGCTCAGACTGCGGTGGAAGAAATGCAGAAGACGGCCAGGGAAGCGCATGCCCTGGGCGGCAAATTCCTGCAAGGGTTGATCAACATCATGATCGCCGCCTCTCCCGGGAAAACAAGGGTCTATCTTCCCGCTCCTTCTTCAGACCCCAATTCCGGCGTGACAATCGGAGTCCTGCCGGTCTTTCTGATCGTGGATCCAAGAGAAGAGATTCGCCACATCATGGCTCCTTCCCTCACATACAACAAAATTTTTGGCGTCAATTCCGTCATGCGCTATTATTGGTATCCCAAACCAGGCGCCCAATTTTTGCTTTATGGCGCCTACGCCTGGGAAACAAATCGCCGATTCACGTTTCGTTATGAAGATCCCCGCTTTCTCTGGGATTGGTTCTACTTTAAGTGCGATCTCACGATTCAAAGGGACGGCTCTTACCGTTTTTATGGAGTGGGTCCACGCTCTCCTTTTGAGAAACAGTCCAACTACACCCTCAAAAACAGTCACCTGCTTCTGTATACGGGAATCAACCTTTGGGAAAAGTTCCGGCTCACCCTCTTCAATCGTTTGAGGAGTGTGGATGTTCTGAACGGTCCCGTCCGTTCGTTACCTAAAATTACGGACTTCACTCCGCGTCCTTTAGGAGTGGAAGACCCTCAGAACGTCCTCGCCCAAAGGGTATCTTTGTCTTACGACAGCAGAAATTTGGTTATGGCGCCTAGCCAAGGTCACTTCATTCA
>JACPSV010000007.1 GCA_016193115.1 Elusimicrobiota bacterium | reverse complement strand
AGAACCGCGCGGGCTCCCGCAAAACGCCACAAATTCCGCAATCGCCGCAACGAAAAGTCAGGGACGTCCCCGGAAGGACAGAGAACCACGGTCGCGCCCTGATAGAGACTGCGGGAAGAGTGCTCGATACCGGTTTTTTCGGAACCGGCCAAAGGATGCCCTCCCACATAATGAGAAGAACTTTCCCAAAATTCCGCTATCCCACGGAGGATTGGCGCTTTCACGCTGCCGATATCTGTCACGACGGATCCACTCTTCAAAAAGGGCTCTATTTTCCGCGCATGCGGCAGGATCTCAGAAACGGTGGTGCACAGGACTACGATATCGGCGTCCCGGACGCCTTCTTCTAGATTAGTTGTAACCGCATGACAAGCGCCTAGCCGTTTTGCTTTCCTCAAACGGTCCGGATTCCGCCCGATCCCCACCACACGATAGGGAGATCCTCGTTTAGCGAGCGCTAACCCCAAAGATCCGCCCATCATGCCTACACCTAAGATAGAGACGGTCTGTTTTTTCATTCCTTTTTACAGAGTTTTGCCGACCGCTTCGGCGACTTTTCTGATATCCTCCATCATCTTGTCGAACATCACGGGCAGAAGCGCCTGCATACCATCGGACAAAGCTTCCGTCGGTTTAGGATGCACTTCCACCATGACGCCGTCCGCGCCGGCTGCTATCGCCGCCAAAGCGATCGGAGGGATATAGTCCCGGACACCCACTCCATGAGACGGATCCACAAGGATTGGCAAGTGCGTCAGATGTTTGATCACGGGGATCGCGTTGAGATCGATCGTGAACCGGGTGGACGGTTCAAACGTGCGGATACCGCGTTCGCACAGGATCACGTTCCGGTTACCTTTGGAAACAATATATTCCGCCGACATCAGCCACTCTTCAATCGTGTTGGCCATGCCGCGTTTGAGCATCACCGGTTTTTTGCACTGGCCAATCTCCTTCAAAAGATCGAAGTTTTGGGAATTGCGGGCGCCCACCTGCAGAATGTCCGCATACCGCGCCACGACTTCCACCTGACGTGTATCCATGACTTCCGTGACGACGGGCAGAGAAGTGAGTTTTCTTGCCTCCGCCAAATATTTGAGGGCCGTAACACCGTGTCCTTGAAAGGAGTAGGGCGACGTCCGGGGCTTGAAAGCGCCTCCTCTCAAAAAGTGGGCTCCAGCCCGTTGGACAGCTCTCGCGCAAGCAAACAGGTTCTCCTTTGTGTCTACGGAACACGGGCCGGCCATCACCACAACTCTGGGACCGCCAATTTTTACGCCGTTCACGTCAATGATGCTGTCCTCTTTCTTAAACTCGCGGCTCACCAATTTATACGGTTTTACAATCGGGGTCGCGCTCTCAACGATGTCAAAGGACTCGAAAACTTCTTTATACTTGTGTTCTCCTTCCCCGATCACACCGATGATCAAACGCACCGCGCCGCGGGAAATATGAGGCGTGAACCCCAGCTCCTTGATTTTTGCCGTGAGTTTGTCTATGTCCTGCTTTTTAGAGTCCGACTTTAACGTCAATATCATTTATAAGACCTCCTTCAGACAGTGGACAAAAAAACGGTTCTCTTGCGGAAGGCCGACCGTGACCCGGATATGGTTCGGAAAACCATACTCGTCCATCGCGCGCACGATCACGCCTTTACGTAAAAGTTTTTGAAACAAATTTTTCCCCAAAAGCGGCGATACGGAAACCATCAAAAAGTTCCCAACGGAAGGAATCGTCGGTAATCCCAGACGCCGCATCTCTTGAGTCAAATAATCCAACCCTTCCCGGACGATGGCCAAGCTTTTTTGGATATGCGCCCGATCGTTCAAACAGGCGATGGCCGCAGACTGCGCGAGACTCGAGACATTGAAAGGCGGGCGCACCCTGTCCATGGCTTCCACAACCCATTGCGGCGCAACACCGTAACCCACCCTTAACCCCGCCAAACCATAGATTTTGGAGAACGTCCTCAACACCACGACGGGATACCCCTTGCGAAAATAGTTCAGCAGATCCGGATAGTCCGGCGCCAACTCTTTAGAATACTCATAATAGGCCTCGTCAAAAATCAGAAAGGGAGAAAGTTGTCCGGGCTTAAAATTGGAAAAAAAGAGTTCGACTTCCTGACGGTTCACGTACGTGCCCGTAGGATTGTTGGGGTTGGCCACAAACAGGGCTTTCGTGCGGCGATTCACGTTCCGGAACATGGCCTGCAAATCGTGAGTCTGATTTTTCATGGGCGCTTCAATCGTCTTGGCTCCCAAAAGGTCCGCCGCCATTTTGTAACGGATAAACGCGTGTTGGGAAACGACGATTTCATCTTCGCGGTTGAAAAAAGTTTTGCCCAGAATCTCGATAATCTCGTCCGAACCGGCTCCAAGAATCACCTCGCTTTCCCGCACGCCCAGTTTCCGCGCCAGAGCCCGCCGCAAAATCGTGCCGGCTCCTTCCGGATACCGAAAAACGTTCTGGGAATTTTTTCGCAAGGACTGCACCGCTTTGGGGGACGCTCCCAAAGCGTTCTCGTTGGAAGCGAGTTTAACCACTCTTTTCAGGCCCAGTTCCCTCTGCACTTCTGCGATCGGTTTACCGGGCAGATAGGGTTGAAAATTCCTCACTTCCGGACGGATTAGGTACATCGGGGTCGCTCTAATCACTCGCCGCGGGGATAGGATCCGAGAATTTTTAGATAGAGACAGGATTTTTTTAGTTCGGAGAGAGCTTTTTGAACGGGAACCTCTTTCAGGTGACCCAGGAAATCCACAAAGAAGAGGTATTCCCACGCTTTTTTCTTGGTTGGGCGGGACTCAATCTTGGTGAGATTGATGTTGAAAGACTTAAAAACTCCCAAGATATCATTCAAGGCGCCCACACGGTCCTTAATGGACAAAAGAACGGATGTTTTGTCTTTCCCTGAAGGAGGCGGCGACTGTTTACCTACGATCAGAAAGCGCGTAAAATTTTCCTCATAATCTTCAATCTGGGGAGCGGCCACTTTCAGGTGGTACAGTTTTGACGCCAGCAGTGAAGCAATCGCAGAGGCCGTTGGGTCTAGGGAAGCCTGACAAGCGGCGTCCGCGGTGGAAGCGGACTCGTGCACCTCCACGTTGGGCAGATGACTTTCCAGCCAGCGGCGGCACTGAGCCAACGCCTGCGGGTGCGAATAAACCTGCTTGATTTTAGAAATCTGTCCGGAAGGAGAAAGAAGGTAGTGCGCGATCTTCTCTTCGCGCTCCGCGCAGATCATAAGGTCGGACTCCACAAACATGTCCAACGTGTGGTTGACCACGCCTTCCGTGGAATTTTCGATTGGAACCACGCCATAGTCCGCCCCCACGCCATAGTCCGCCCGGTTTTTTTCCACTTCCACAATAACGTCCGATATGGATTTTTGCGGCAACATCGCCGCCGCCTGACCGAAATGTTTCATTGCCAGCTGGTGAGTAAACGTGGCTTCCGGTCCCAGAAACGCGATGCGCAGCTTTCTCTGCACATTCCTGCAAACGTTGAATATCTCCCGAAAAATGGTTTCTACATCTTCGTTCCCTAAAGGTTCCAGTTTTTGGGAGAAGACCCTGTCCAGTATTTCCCGTTCGCGGCTGGACGAGTAAACGGGATCCCCCGACTGACTCTTGGCCGCTCCAATTTTTTTAGCCAGTTTCGCCCGTTTAAGAAGAAACTCTAAAAGCGCGTCGTCAATCTGATCAATCTCTTTTCTCATCTTCTGAATTTTGTCCATGTGTTCCTTTGGAATTACGGGGACACCACACTTAATTCCGGGTTCAACGCAATTTGGAGGCGGGACGCCGCAAAAATGCGGGTTTTCTTAAATCGGCTAAGTTGAAAGAATCTTCTTCCGCCGGACTTTTTCCATCGCTTTCTTCGCCAACAGTCTCGCTGATGACGGCCGGCATCTGGGATTTAAGTTTCTCCGCCAAACGGTACCGGTCCCCGTTGGGACGCACATGTTTGGGCGCCGGAAGACCCGTGGCAATCACCGTGATGCGTATAGAATCGTTCAGAGAATCTTCCGATCCCAATCCTCCAAAAACTTTGGCGTCGGGCGAGACCGCGGAATAGATATGACTCATGGCGTCCCGCACCTCGTGCATCGTCACCGACCGTCTCTTTCCGGAAATGTTTACCAACAACCCTTTAGCGCCGTGAATGGAAACACTCTCTAACAGAGGGCTTTCGATCGCCGATTGAGCCGCCTTGAGAGCGCGGTCCGGACCGGACGCTTCCCCAATCCCCATCAGAGCTTCGCCCGCGTTCGCCATTAAAGCTTTGACGTTGGCGAAATCCATGTTCACCTCTTGCGGACGCGTAATCACGTCCGAGATACCCTGCACCGCTTTTCTTAAGACGTCATCCACGATCCTAAAACAATCTTCCCAGGGCGTTTTCTCATCCACAACCGAAAAAAGTTTGTCGTTAGGAATGATTACAAGAGTGTCGGTAAACTGTCTCAAATTCTGGACGCCCGATTCGGCTTGGTTGGTGCGCATGCGCCCTTCGAACTCAAAAGGGCGGGTCACGACTCCCACCGTCAGAACCCCCATTTCACGGGCCAGACGCGCGACCACGGGCGCGGCCCCCGTTCCGGTTCCGCCCCCCATTCCCGCCGTGATAAAAACCATGTCGGTATCCTGCAATATGTTCCTTAAATCCGACTCGCTCTCTTCCGCGGCCAGACGGCCTCTCTCCGGATCTCCGCCCGCTCCCAACCCTTTCGTAAGTTTTGTCCCCAACTGCAAACGGATAGGCGCTAAAGAAGAATGTTTCAGCCATTGAGCGTCGGTGTTGACCGCGACAAACTCCACGTTCCGGATCTCGCTCTGGATCATGCGGTTGACCGCATTGCCGCCGCCTCCGCCCACGCCAATGACGCGCAGAACCGCAGGTTGTTCCGTAAAATCTTCCGAGAATTTGATCTTGACCATCGGATTAGTAGAGATCTCCTTTTATAAGAATTCGTTCATCCAGTCTTTCATCTTTCTAAATAGACCGCCCTGGCCGGACTTACGATTGTTGCCCGACCATTCGCCCATGTGCCGGTACTTGAGAAGACCGATCGCCGTCGCAAACACAGGATCTTGCACGATCTCTTTGGGACCCTCCACGTCCAGAGGATACCCAACATGCACATTCACGCCAAACAGGCTCTCCGCCAATTTGTCAATGCCGGGCAGTTTAGAGCAGCCGCCGGTCAAGACGATTCCACCCGGAATCATCTCCGCGTAGTTGGACTTCAAGAGTTCCTGATGGATCAACTCAAATATCTCTTCCACGCGGCTCTGAATGATCTGAACCAAGGCGTGCGTGGAAGTCTGTTTCTGCGTGTGACCGTCCACGGCAAGATAATCTATCATCTCGTCGGCGGAAATCATTTGCACAGAGGCAAGACCATACTTTTCTTTGAGAATCTGAGCCTGCGTGAAAGAAGTTTTTAATCCGTAGGAGATGTCCCTCGTAATCAGTTCTCCGCCGATAGGCAACTCTTTGGTGTAGCGCACGCTCCCATCCACATAGAGCGCGAGATTGGTGCTCTGGCCTCCCAAATCAATCAACCCCACGCCCAAATCTTTCTCTTCTTCGCTGATCACACTGTCCCCGACCGCGAAAGTTCCGTAGATCAAATCCTCGCAGGTAAAACCGGAGAGATTGATCGCTTTGACCACGTTGCTCACGTGGTTCGAGGAAGCGACCGCAATGTGAACGTCTACGGAAAGGTGGCTGCCTTCCATGCCCACTGGATCTTCCACGCCGGCCTGTTTATCTACGGAAAAATCTTGCGGAACCGTATGCAGGATTTCCCGGTCGCTGGAAAGTTGGATGGCCTTTGCGTTCACCACCACCTGGTCCACGTCTTCCCCTGTAATTTCGCGGTCGGTTCGGGAAATGTTGATGGCTCCCCGGTGATTGAACGTCTCAATATGCGATCCCCGAATCGCCACTAAAAGATTTTGCGCCGTGGAGTGTCCTTGTTCCTCCGCCTCTTCCACCGCTTTGGAGATTGCCAGTTTGGACTCGGGAATGTTGACCACCACCCCGCCTTTCAAACCGCGGCAGGGAGCCCGTCCCCCGCCCAGAACCAGGATCTCCCCGGTTTCCTCGTTCCGTCGCCCTAAAACGACAACCGTCTGGGAACTGCCAATATCTAACCCGCTAACGATCTCTGATTTAGCCATCTTTCTCCTCTATGATTTGCGCACGATCACGCGTCCGACCACTTCTCTTCGACCTGAGACGATTTTGGAATCCTGAACGCTCTCTCTTAAATTGATCCATCCCGCAGAAACGGACTTCTTCTTTAAATCGGACCACACTTCCCGAAACCTTTTCCATTGGAGGTCAAACGACTCTGAATCCAAAGGTCCCCACACCACCTGAGTTTCATGGTCCCCATCCCGCAGAACCAAACTAAAGTCGCCCCACGAATCCAAGCTGACCTTTCTCAAGGAACCCGTGGAAAGTCCCTCTGTTCCCCCGGAAACTGATTGAGACCAAAGATTCACAAACTTGAGCGCAATCCCGATGGCGCCGGTAGAGTTCACGACAATTTCCGGCAACGCCGGCGGACATCGCAGAGGGTGCATTTCCCGCAGAAGAGAAC
>JACPSV010000298.1 GCA_016193115.1 Elusimicrobiota bacterium | reverse complement strand
GCAACGTGGAAGGTTTAATTGAACTTATGAACCATATGGCAGAAGAGGGACTGGAACCCAATATCTCCACGAAAGTAACCCTCCTGACCCCACAGATGCTTTTGGATGACACAGATCCTGCCATCCGTCAGTACGCATTTGATTTGGCAGTGGAAAATTACAAAATCTTGCTGCGAAGGGCGCGTGAAATTAGGCGTGACAAAGGGATAGACACATTCATCTGGATAGATAAGGAAGAGTACGAATACAGAGACGTCGCCAACCGTATTTTGCAAAAAGTTTTGGAAGACATGGAAAAAACGGATCTGAAGATGACCCGTAGAAAACAATCTCCAGAGGAAACGCAACCGTCCGGCCCAAGAATACCGGACATGGGAGTTGTGGTTCAAACGTATTTAATTGATTCTCTGGAGGAAGTCGAAGAACTGTTGTCTTGGATGAAAACGGCTGATCCCAATGGAACCTTGCCCATCGGTATCCGTCCCGTTAAAGGCGCCTACCATGCCAAAGAACAGGTTCTTGCCAAAAAACGTAGAGACCCTGTCCCAGTCTGGAGAGAACAATGGCAGACCGACGCCAACTACATGGAAGTGGCCCGACTTTTGATGAAAAATCATGCCCTCGTTCAAAGAATCGGGATTGCCAGCCACGATCCCAGAACGATCGTCAGCGCCGCTCTCTGGGCAAAGAAACTGAACGTAAATCCCGATCACATGGAGTTTCAAACCCTTTTTGGAATGACCGAAAACATGAAAAGAGCCCTGATGGAACTCTTGAGGATCGTGTGGGGCAACGAATCCCCTCAACCGCGAGTCTATGCTTATACCCCTTTGGTGCTCCGCGGCGAAATCGAGAAGGGCGTCCAGTACCATTTCCGGAGATTCCAGGAAAACAGCACGGCCAATTCTGTAGACGAAAACGTGAGCCGCGCAGAAATTGGGAAAATAGACGTCGGCCGATTGACGGCCCCAAGGTGGAAGGTTCAATCAATTGAAGCCGGGATTCGAAGAGAATCGGAACTATTGTTTCAGAACCGCCCTTACGAGAAGATAAATATCCGCACAGAATATGGGGACCATTCCCTAAACTCCCTTGACATGGATCTATGGTTGTATGAAACACAAAATATGGATCAAAGAATTGCGATGGCTCTGGCATTAGGAAGGATGAATTATCAAAAATCACTGATGTCCAAACTAGCCGTCATGCCCGCGAAAGCGGGTACCCAGGATCGCTTACACCGTTGGAGCTGGATTCCGGCTTTCGCCGGAATGACGGCGCACAGACTGTTTGGGCAGCGAGTCGAAATCATTGAGAATGTCTCTGGGCCGACATTTAGCGAAAAAATTCAAGACATTGAAAGTCTGCTATCAGATGGAAAAGCATCAAATGGAGAATTAGAGGAATCCCTTTACAAGTCTGACGAGATAAGACCGATATCATTCCAAGAGGCGGTTCGGCTGATACAAACCTTTCTTGCGATCGCTAGTATTGCAAGAGAGAGAAACAGCGCCCTTGCACAATATATCGTTAGACGGGCATTGGAGAGGGTGCGTGACTTGGCTTTGAAAGAAAACCACTACTTCATCCGCGACCCTCACTTTCTTTTTCTTGTCCAGGAATTGAGCCGTTGGAAGCCGGACTATTTGTGGGAGGCGGCGAATCGAGACCTTAAAAACCTAAAATACCAGACTTACGCCATTCTGGCCCGTGAATTCAAAATAGCGGGTAAGGAACCGGAAGGGGAAAGAGCTCTGAACCTTGCTTTGGAATCAGAGAAATCCGCTCAGGATGGCAGCGCCTGCCTCTTTATTGCCGAAAGGCTGGCTGAAGTCGGAACTTACTCTGAATATGGACTTGCCCGAACTACTCTGAAAAATGTGACCGAGCCCGCCGCGCGAGCAAAAGCATTTATGTCCCTCGCATCCTATGCTTTTGAGAAGAATCTGGACGGCGCTCCCATCGAAATCTGGTTAAAAGACGCCGAAGAAGCGATCAGGAAAACTAATGATTCGTCCGGTCTCCTGTATGGATATCATTACACCCAATCTGAACTTTTAGATCGTCTGGCGGCCACCCTTGTAAAAATCTTGGGAAGATCAGGAAATGTGTTACTATGGGCAGAGACCATCGCTGACGCCAGGAATCCAGAATTTATTGAAAAGATGGGAAATCTTCTGCTCTATGAAGCGGCCCTGCGTGTATCAAAGGAAGAATCTCGAGGAGGGAGGAAAATTAGAATACCTCCAGGATCTACCGTTCGGTACTACGACGCCCATTTGCTTATTCTGCTGCCTTTCCTGATCGTAAACTTTAGAAAAGAGATTGCGCTGCAGGCGTGGCAATTTCTACTTTGGACCATGGTTCATCCTTTGGAGTCCGCGGCGGGTGTTGTGATATTCACAGCGTTTGCGGTCTGGGTCGCCCGCCATTTTGAGAACAAAGAAAATAGAGTCGCGAAACGTCTTCAATCCTTTTCTTCCGGCGAGTGGTACTCCCAATTTAAGGAATTTGTGGAAAACGGAAACGACATAGAAGCAAGGGGGAGTCTGAAATCAAGGTTGAAGGAAAATGTTTCCCGAAATGAAAGAGAAATCATTGCGGGAGCCCTTCTGGCTCTGGGAGAGGAGGCCTCTGATGTGCAGTTGATTTTGGATCACGATCGCAGAGCGAATATCCTATCAGCTCTGGAAAATCTGGCGCCCAAGCCCGGCAGCTTTTTGCAACGATACGTCTCTCAACACATTGGGTTTAGACATTTGCAAGGGAATCGTAAAAATAGCTGGAGAAAGAAGGAAGGAGTGAGGCTCGGATATTCACTTGTAGAAATGTTGACCCTGCCCATCAACAAAAGGCTAGGAAAGAAAGAGGAGATTTTTAGATTAGACGGAAGAACCCTCGTCCTGATTGCGGGCGAGTCCGACGAGTATATGCCTGACATTTTAGGCAGTATCCTCTCAGCGATGGCGGAAGGCGCCTATGACGGGAAATTGGTTCTGGCGAGCTCTAGTCAAGGAAACTTGAACGCTTTAATAGGTCAACTCACCGCAAAAGAGAGAAACGAATTGGAGCGATTGAAAAACCAGAAAAAACCGAGATTGACAGTTTGGATTGACGAGGTTACCACAGAAGATAGGACGAAAAAAGTGAAGAAAGTGGACACCGGAAAGATTTATGATAGATTGCTTAGAATCCGGTGGAACTCAAGATTTGCCGTTTACAGCGAAAATCCGCAAAGAGATATTTGGGAAAGCGCCATTCACTCGATATGGGCTACAATTTACAAGATTATTTCACCCACGGAAGCGGAAAAAGTGATGGGACTCAACGATCTCATGCACAAGCGCGAAAAAGACGCCGTAGATTCCGCCGCTTAGGGACAGCGCCCTATTTTCGGGCGCTGTCCCTAATGTTCACGGCTTTTTTTGGCGACTTGTTTGGAGATTTTGCCGACGGCTTTGTTGAGACGGTTTTCAGCGGAAGGGGACGTCACAACGAAAAAGACTCCCAGAGGCCAGAAAAAGCTCGCCATCCATTTTACAGGGTGCCAACCTAACGTATAGGTTGCTGTCCACTCAACCGTAGCGGTGTCTGTCCGCACCATGCGGCAAGTCACGGTCGCTTTGGCCGGCGGAAATATCATGAAGTTTCTTGGCTGATATTCGGTCACAGCCCCAATGATCAGAGCATCCGCGCCTACCAGCTTTCCTATCTGAGCGGCCGTTTCCGCGTCAATTGCTCCCGTAGCTCCCAGTTTTTGTTCCTTGGCGATCTGTTCCAGAGCGCCGCGCTCTATAATCTCGTAAGCATCAACTTTTAGGAGATGGGTCGTCAACGCTTCCATGGCGAGTTCCCCGCTTCCGGGAGCGTCCATCGCATCTTTTAGGGGTAACACAGCTACACGAATCTTTTCCCCCGCGCGCGGCGTATGTTTCATAATGACATCAGGCGCGCATCCTGCAAAAAGAAGGGAAGAGATAAGAAAAAAAGTTAGAAAATCTTTCATTTTTAAGATTATGGTAATTTTAGCCAATAAAGTCAAACTTTATCCAGAAGTCATTCTTCGGCTTCGCCTCAGAATGACGGATTTCGATGATTTCATTTTAGGGCAGTCATGTCGAAGAGGTGGGTGGCTTGGGCTCCTAAGAATCCTTCAAAACGTTCCATCTGTCCTGTCAGGGGATTTTTTAGGAGTGGTCTCTCCGCAATTTCAAAGTAGGCATAGCTCCAAGGTATCCGTACCTTACGGGATCCATCTTTCACGATCGTCTCTAAAACCACCGATTCCGTAGAAGTTTGTCTCAATTTGGATCCTCTCTCGCCTTCGATCTCCTTTTTCATGGGAATCCCTGATTTCTTCATCTCAGCCGCCACTTTTTCAATATCGTTGAGCGTGGGAACCCCGTCCTGATCCACCAATGCTGTGAAATGGTTCACGTTATATCCGTTCAGAATCGCCCATGCTCCATACTGGGTCTCATGATCCAGCTGAACAAGTTGATCTTTCTGGGGATGGTCCCAGGGCAAATCTTCAAAATAGTGCGCAAGGATAGAGAGAAGTCTCTTCCTTTCAAAAGAGGAATTATTGGAAACGTTTCTG
>JACPSV010000297.1 GCA_016193115.1 Elusimicrobiota bacterium | reverse complement strand
GAAGCGTTTCCCAAGATTTGTTCGAGAACGTCACGGAATTGGAGATCGGTCAACTTTTTACTTCTATCCGCGGGCAAGCCAAACTCTGGCAATCCGTCACGTCCAGCCATACTAAAGGTCCGGACTCCGAAACCTGGATGGGATGGCCAAGCGGCCAGAAAGATGCCGGTGGGAAAGATATCGTGAACGGCGAGGCCATGTTGGTCACCTACGATTATGATTCCCGCACAGGCCGCTACAAATCCGGGGACGGCAACGCCGGACACGGTCGGGGAATGAGCGTCAGCAGGGACGATCTGGGGACGGATACGTACTCCATCATTAACCAGAAATTCAGCGAAGTGAACGGACAGGCCAAACTCTGGCAGACCAGTACCGCAAGCTATACGGAAAACAAGATAGACGGGGTGATCACCAAAATGGGGTTGGACAAGGTTCTTGTGGGAGAGGACGTTCTCTTCAACGAAACTGGTTTTGGGGACACGATAGGTCAGGCGTTAACGATCACTTACTTCTATGATCCTAAAACCGGCGTACTTTTGGGAGATGGTGAAACTGACCGCCTGAACGGAAAGGCGGCTTCCGGATCCGGGAAAAGCGTTACGATTGACGAGTTTGGCGTGGTCACCACCACAAAGCTGGATCAATTCTTTACCTCCTTCAAAAATCAGGCACGGTTGACGCGGTCGGTTTCCACAAGCGATACCACCAGTCTCGACCAAACGAAGACACACTCCGTCATGACTGTGTCTTACTACTACGACACGGGCAACACGCGCTTAAAAACGGGTGATTTTGCGGCGGCGTATGGGGTAGGCAGCACCAAGTCTACAGACGCTTTTGGAGGTACGACAAATTCGAATCTGAGACAGAAGTTCACTTCCTATCGCAATCAAGCTAAACTCCACGTTTCCGAAACGGACAGTTACACGGCAAACGCGGATGGTTCTAAGAGTTGGATGGGCTGGGACGGAAAAGGAAAAACCTTAACCGTCACGTACAAATATACCGAAGACGGTAAACTAGTTTCAGGCGAAGGCCAAGCCGCAACTGGGCATGGAGAAAGTCTCAGTGACGACGGATTTCAAAACACAACGAAAACGGTTTTAGATCAGCTCTATACCGCGGTGCGCGGTCAGGCGAAGTTGACCTACACCAAGTCCGTTTCCGACACCGTATTCAGTTGGGACGGCGCAAAATCTTCTCAAACCATGGAGATGTACTACGCCTACGACGTCAACGGTAAGTTAG
Source organism: Elusimicrobiota bacterium (assembly GCA_016193115.1). GTDB lineage: Bacteria > Elusimicrobiota > Elusimicrobia > 2-02-FULL-39-32 > 2-02-FULL-39-32 > JACPSV01. The sequence continues at coordinate 3,844 of JACPSV010000297.1, read as the reverse complement.
TGACGGGAGAGAATGGCGATGCGGTGTTTGGAGGCAAGAAGAAGGCGGACGGTTCCTATGATCGCAGGACGTTTGGGGAAGGGATCTCCCGCGCGGAAGATCAGTGGGGTAACAGTCCTACCATTGGGTACATATCCCAAACTTATGAAGTGGTTAAGGGACAGGCAAAACTGAAAGTGTCCACGACTGTGACCGCTTCGGAAGACTTAGTCAAAAAAATTATTCTGAAACAACACCCGCAGAGCGAGTTAGCGGAAGAACACGCGCAGGAAGGAAGCTACGGATCAGGATACGTCACAAGCGAGTCAATAAACGTCGCTAGCGAGTTAATGAACAGCGCAACCGTGGATAGCCTCATCCGGGATATCGGCACCGTCAGCGTCGAAGGCCAGATCCAGACGATGACCATCACCTACGAATACAATCAGAAGACCGGCGAACCCATTGGCGCCGTGGGTCATGGCGATTTCGTCTCTAACGACGGGTTTGGAAACTTGATGAAAGGTACTTTAGACCAAACCTTTGTGATTGTAGGCGGACAGGCGAAACTCAAAACCAACACGACCAAGAGTTGGAGTATCGGCAGCGACGGTAGCGGTACCTTAGAGGAACCGGGCAAAAATTTGGATGGATCCAGTTCCTACTCCGAGATGACGGTGACCTACTCCTATTATGGAGAATCCGCGTGGGTGGATGGTACCCACAAACTCGGCCAGATGGCGGGCGCAACGGGGACTGGAAACTCCAAAAGTAACGATGGATTTGACAACATAACAGACAGCAAAATTTCTCAAACATTCGAAATCATTAAAGGTCAGGCCAGACTAAAAATCTCCGAAACTAAAAGCATGACGACCAACTTTGACGATTCCAAGAGTTATATGGGCTGGCCCGACGGGCCTGACGGTTCTGGAGAAGTCCGCGGAAAAGCGATGGTCGTCACCTACAACAACAGTCAGGTGACCGGCTTGCTTGTAGAAGGAACAGGACTTGCCGCGCATGGGGAAGGGACCAGTGTTAGCATAGACGCATTTGACAGCGTGACGACAGCGTGGATGAGGCAGGACTTCACTTCCGTCAAAGGGCAGGCCAAGGTGACCCTGTCCATCACCCGGACGGACGCATTTCACAAGGACGCGCATGGAAAACTTGTGTTAGGCAATTGGGACGGGTCCAAAAGTTGGTCAGGAACCATCGTTTATACACGCTACGATGCAGATGGACATCTCGTAGGCGTCAACAGCACAAAACCAGCGGTCTATGGCAACACCCAGTTGTTGAACGAAGATGTTTATTCCGACAGGAAATACGGGGATTCTATCACCTCCACCCGGGGAGTGACCGTTTTCAGAAACGACGATATTTTTGGAAACGTCTCCTGGGGCAACAATCAACAAACTTTTTATTCCATCAACGGTCAGTCGAAGGTAGCCAGTTCTGTCAACTCTTCCTACTCCAACAGTTTTGATGGTTCTTACAGTGAAACCCACATGACGGTGAACTCTACTTACAACACTGCTACCGGAGTTCTAACCAACGTCGTCTCGGTCGCGGGAACCACGTACAATCAGGATTCTTTTGGAAATATAACCCGTGGAACCATCACCCAAGTCTATGAAGTTTACAGAGGGCAGGCCAAACTGATCCAATCTACCACCGTGACGGACGCAAAACATTGGGATGATTCTCTAGGGGAAGTTGACGGTACTTGGGACGAAACTACAAATCGCCAAACGATGACGGTGTACTATGCCTATGACAAAAAAGGGCATGTGGTGACCGGGGAGAAGGGGGACGCGGTCGTTGGCGGCAAGAAAAATGCGGTCGGCCAGTGGGATCGCAGGACGTTTGGGGAAGGAACATTTGAGACTGACGACGGATGGGGCAACAAAAATTCCGGTATCATCAAGCAGACTTATGAGGTGATCAACGGTCAAGCGAAAATAAAAGAGAGCGTCAGCTATACGGTCACAACCAAACTTCTGGACGCGATGAAGGATCTCTATCAAAAGGCCTTAGGTAGGGAACCGGATGAGGATGGCCTTAAATATTGGATTCAACGGTATGTGGAGGGAGAATCTTTCGATTCCATTGTGGACGCTTTCTATAACAGCGATGAGTACAAGGGGTCCAAGGAGTTCAAGAGCTTGAAGAGCCTTCCCGCAGAGACAAAAGAAACGATACTACAGGGATACAAAAAGAATATCCTCAGGTTTTCTGAGGAAGCGAACGTCCAAGAGATGAAGGTGACCTACACCAACGATCAAAAAACGGGAAACTTGATTGACGCCCAAGGGGAAGGCAGTTTCATTTCCAATGACGGGTTTGGGAATATAACTAAAGGGACGATCTCGCAACATTATAACAAAGAAGCCATCGCCGCAACCGGGAAAGCGCTTGTAGATTATACAAAGACGACCACGGATATTTACCATAGGGACAGCAACGGCAATCTTGTGTTAGGCGGGGTGGACGGCGCCAAGAGCCACCAAGTCATGCGCGTGTACAACGCCTATGACGAGAAAGGTCTTTTGGTTACGAGCGGCGGAGTGTATGGAACGAACATGGACAAAAAATACACAGACAAAAAAACTCGCCAAACAATCATGCTCGGCGTCTTTAAGACCGAAGGCGAAGGCGACATAGAGTCGGACGACGGGTTTGGGAACAAGACCACAGGCAGCATAAAACAAGAGTTTTTTATCATCCACGGGGCCGCAAAAATTAAGAGTTCTACTTCTTCAACCACGACCACCTCTGTGGATGGATCCACCTCTGTTTCAGCTATGACCACTCTCTATGCCTATGATGAGAAAGGAGTTCTCATCATCAGTACGGGAGTAGACAAAAAAGGAGTCTATAGAGTCGCGGCGTATGGGAAAAGAACCGAAGGGATAGGAACCACGGAATCTAAAGACGAGTTTGGGAACGAGAGTTTCAGCGTGAGTCTTCAAACCTACGATATCTTCAAAGGGCAGGCCAAGGTCGTTAAAACCGTGACGCAGACTTTCTCGGCCGAAGTGGCTAAAGTGATTAAAGAATTCTATCGCAAAGGGTGGAACCGGGAACCTGACGGCAAAGAAATCAGTTTCTTGGCTAAACAGACCGCAGACGGAGTCAGTTTGAGAGCCATTCGAACCATGCTCGCGGATTATTTTTCGAATAACGACGTATATTCCGTTGCCGTGCCATCTCTAGATTCGGCCTTCAGCGAGAGCACAGTAGAATACAAATATAACGACGAAACAGGCCAACTCGAATCCGCCACAGGTAAGGGCACGATCAAATCGGTGGATGTGTTTGGCAACGAGACCGAAGGAAGCATTAGCCAGGAATACATAGTTATAAATGGACAAGCAAAATTGTGGAAGTCCAATACCTATACCGATGCCAAGAATGTGGATGGTTCATTCTCCAGCACAAATCTCACCGTCACCTATAGTTACTATGGGGACGGAAAAGATAAAGATGGGAATATCGTAAAAGGTCTGGAAGTCACGGGAGATCATAAGAGTGGTCAGTTGGCAGGCGCTAAAGGTATCGGGACCACCAGAGGTCGTGACGAGGAAAAAAACTGGTCTGCAGGGAGTATCGAGCAAGATTATGCCATCGTTCATGGACAAGCGAAAATAACCCGAAGTCATACTAAAACCTGGTCCATAGCGAACAGTTGGAATGATGAAACTAGAAGAGACGGTTTGGGCAGTTACGAAAAGCCAGGGGAATCTTGTAACGGAAGATGGAGCCAAGAGATGACTGTCTTTTACGCCTACGACGCCAACGGCAAAACCGTGATGAGCGGCGGCCAATATGGAGCTGGCGAAGGTGCGGAGGGTAGTTATAG
>JACPSV010000296.1 GCA_016193115.1 Elusimicrobiota bacterium | reverse complement strand
TCAGGACGAGCGGTATCTATTGCATTACTTTTGCAACACTCAATAAGTGTGGTGTCCCTTTAGTTCCTCTATCACTGAGTTTTTGGCTTCGTAGTAGTCTAGTCCGGAATGGTCCAGGACTTCTTCGCCCATTAGAATCCGTAGAGTGTTCTGCAGTTTGAGGTGCTGGCTAAAGGGAGCGTGCTCGGGTTTCAAGTCAGCGCGGCACATCGGCGACTTGAAATAGAACGAAAGCCATTCCTGAATGCCGGAAAGGCCCGCCCGTTTCGCTAGATCCATAAATAAAACTAAATCCAAAACCACAGGAGCCGCCAGAATGGAGTCCCTGCAGAGAAAATTGATCTTGATTTGCATGGGTAATCCGCACCATCCGAAAATATCTATGTTGTCCCAACCTTCCTTGGAATCTCCGCGCGGAGGATAATACTCAATCCGGATCTTGTGGTAGAGTTCCTTGTACAGTTTTGGGTAAAGATCCGGCTGCAAGATCGCGTCTAAAACAGAAGCTTTGCTTACCTCTTTGGTTTTGAAAGAGCCGGGATCGTCTAGAACCTCCCCGTCCCTGTTGCCCAGAATGTTCGTGGAAAACCAGCCGTGCAAACCTAACATCCTCGCTTTCAGGCCCGGCGCCACGATTGTTTTCATGAGAGTCTGACCCGTCTTAAAATCTTTCCCGGCTATGGGCACGCGGTTTTTTTGCGCCAGTTCCCACAACGCGGGAATGTCGCAGGAAAGGTTGGGCGCGCCGTTCGCGTAAGGAGTGCCCGTCATCAAAGCGGCATAGGCGTAGATCATGGAAGGGGATATCTCGGAAGAATTCTCTTTCAGTCCCTTCTCAAACAGGGCAAGAGAATCGTGCACCTTCTTTTTTTCCAGATAGATCTCGGTGGATCCGCACCAAACCATGACGGTCCGTTTGATCCCGTTCTTTTTCTTGAAACTTTCAATGTCCCGGATCAGAAGATGCGCAAAATCCATTTTGGTTCTTGCTCTCTTCACGTTGGGGCCGTCCAGATTCTTCACGTAGCGACGGTCAAAGACAGCAGACATGGGAGAAATAGAGGCCATTTCTTTCTTGATCGGATCTAACATCTCGCCGGGCAACACGCTGGCCTTTTTGGCGGATTCGTAACAGTTGTCTTTGTAGATGTCCCATCCCCCAAAAACAAAACTCTTTAGATCGCTCAATGGAACAAACTCTTTAATCAGGGGAAACCGGGGGTCGGTTCTCTTGCCCAGACGAATTCTTTGCATTTGAGTGAGCGATCCGTAGGGCGCAGCCAATCCTTTGCGCGCCAGGAAAGTTCCTGCAATAAAAGTTGTGGAAACAGCTCCCATCCCCGGCAGAAGAACGCCTAGCGCCCCCTGAGGCGAATGGATTTTTCGGGCAAGTTCAGGATAATAAGATGTCTGTTGAGTCATGACGAGTCATTGCCTCCCGCTACACGATCGCTAATACCAACAAAATGAAAAAATAAAAGGGGGCGCCCACCGCTCCCAACCATAGGAACCATTCCACCTTGCCCAATAATGACAATAAAATCACGAGATAAATAAAGTCGCGCCTGGCCAAAAAATCTGTCACTTTTTCCAGAGGATTTTTGTCCCTGTTCTTGATTCCTTCCAACACGGAAGTAAAAAAGGGTCCGTCCACATTTTTTTTCCTTAAATTGATCCAATAAACAAACCCGGCAGAGAGGAGTGTCCCGCTAACCGCCATCACGCCTAAAATAAAAGGAGCGTCTCCTCCTTCACGACGATTCAACCCATAGGCAATGGCGGCAAAGACCGCGCAGTGAACCGCGTTATCGCTCCAAAAGTCGAGCCACCCTCCCAGTTTAGATTCCAGAAACTTGAGACGCGCTAACTCCCCGTCGCACCCATCCAAAACGGAGTGCAGCCAAAAAAGAAGAGACCCTGCGACCGCCCAGCCGGAGGAAGCCGGCAGAAAAAAAGACGCTCCCAAAAGTCCGCAAGCGGCGCTCACAAGAGTCATCACGTTAGGAGTGATTCTGGTGTTCACCAGACGGCGCGTGATCGCCAGAGAAATTTTTCTCTCCAAATGACGGGACATGAAACCTTCATTTTCTTTGATCAGATGACGCAAGAGCCATCCTTCCACAAAGGGCAAATCGGACTCCTGGGAAAAACGGATCCAATCTTTGCGGGGAAACGGCTGGTACATAACTTTCAAACGGTTCTGCAAAAGCGATCGCAACTGAAAAAAGGAAATGGCGACTTTAGACTCCTGCAAAAAGGTTTGGAGACGCTTGCTTCTCACAAGAAAGAAAGATTCTACCCCATCAAAAAAAAGAACAGATTCCGGCTCTAAAGAGATCGTCTTCAGTTTTTTTGCGCTCTCGTCCGTTAAAAGAACGCGAGAAAAAAAGACAAGGAACTCTTCTTGGCTGGTCAGGGTTTCTTTAGCATTGACGAATGGAATAACGGTTTCAAAACCGGCCTTGCTCAAGGAAAAACGAACTCTCTCAACATAACTCAACCCCAAAATTTTTGAGGAATCAAGATGAGCGGACTCCGGCGGAAAAAGAAGGACTGTCTTCATTCTAGTGAACCGCGACGGCAGACTGTTTCATATGAGACTCCTTGGACTTTTCTATCAGGCGCAGACAATTTTTGGCGACTTGCAAATTGGTCCCGCGCTGATTTTGATTTTCTATCTCGCCTTGAAACTCGCGGATGACTCCTTCAAACCAGTCCGGATGATGCGATCCCGCAGAAAGCGGTTCGAAAAGAATGGTTTCGTCTTTTTGGCCTGCGCGTTCCAGTTTCAAGCTGCCATCCTCCATGCGAATCACGCCTTGGCTGCCTTCAATCACACCCCAATTGCGGCGCAGTCGCGACGCCCAGGTTAAGAATATCTCGGAAGCGGCGGTTCCTTCTCCCGCAGATTCAAAATCTAGAAGAACTTTGACGGTATCTTCCACGGGCAAACTCTCTTCCAAACGATTTTCCAGGGTGGCTCGAACTTGGCAAGGGACAGAATTCATCCATTGCATCAAAAGATAAAACGCGTGCCATCCGTGATCCATCAATATGCCGCCACCCGCTCTTTTGGGATCTAAACGCCAGTTCTCCGCGTCCGTAGTGACCGCAGGACCCTGCCGCAAAACATACCAAACTACGGTGCGCACTTTCCCGATATCTCCTCTCTCAACGATTTCAGATATTTTTCGGCAGAGAGGCGCGTATTTCCAATTGTGCACCGCGCACACCAGTCTGGAACTTTTTTTGCCAGCAGACTCGATTCTTTCCAGTTCCGCGGAAGACAACGCTAAGGGCTTTTCACAAATCACATGATAACCTCTCTCCAACGCCTCCACAACCAACGCCGCATGCGTGTGGGGAGGTGTACAGACATCCACAAAATCAAGGTTCAGGGATTCACACTCCTTCAGGGAAGAGTAGACTTGAGATTGAGTCATGACTTTTTGATATGCGCCGCACCGTTCCCTGTCCATATCCACGCCCGCCACAATTTGGAATTGAGTCTCTTTATTCCATGCCGGCAGATGGCCATTCAACGCCACGTTTCCTAACCCGATGAGCGCTCCCCGCATCATGAGTTTTAATGGACTTTCTGCTGCCGGGAAACGAGCGAGAAAACTTCTTCCAGGATGTCCACCGCTTCCAGAGCGGTTTTTTCCGGAATCGTGAGGGGTGGAATCAAACGAATGCTGTAAGTATAGGTCATGGAGAGAAGACCTCGTTTCAGACATTCCTGAAATATCTTGAGACAATCTTTCTTGTCCAAAGGTTCTTTCGTCTTTTTATCTTTCACCAACTCAATCCCCAACATGAGACCGCGTCCGCGCGCCTCGCCCACAAATTCAAATTTTTCTTCAAATGTTTTTAAGCGCCGAAGCAGTTTTTCTCCTAACTCTTGCGAACGATGAACAAGATTTTCTTTTTGAAGAACCTCTAACGTGGCCAGCCCCGCGGCCGCAGCCAGAGGGTTGCCGCCATAGCTGGAAGAGCTGCCGGAGGGATTGGAAAACGGTTTGGCCTGACAATTCTTCTCTGAAGAGACCACCCCGCTCAAAGGAAATCCGCCGCCAATCCCTTTCCCGACGGTTAGAATATCCGGTTGGAGACGGTCCCACTCAAAACCCCACATCTTTCCTGTCCTGCCGAACCCCGTCTGCATCTCATCGCTGATAAAAAGCGCCTGGAACTCTTTGGCGATGGACTGAACCGCCGGCAAAAATTCGGGTGGGGGAACCACGTTCCCGGCAGTTCCCTGAACCGGTTCCGCGATGATCGCGGCGATCTGCTGTTGAGTTTGAAGTTTTATCACTTTCCTCAAATGTTCCGCGCAGGCAATTCCACACTCCGGATATTTCAGTTTTAAGGGGCAGCGATAACAATAAGCAAAAGGAGCCAGAGTGAGACCCGGCATGAAAGGTCCCAGATTTTTTTTGAACTCATCTCCCAAAAGTCCCAGAACCCCGCCCGTCTTGCCATGGAAGCCGCCCCAAAACCCTACGAACTCAAATTTTTTGGTCACGGATTTTGCCAACCGAAACGCCGCTTCCACGGCCTCCGCGCCTCCGGAAAAAAGCTGAATCTTGTCCAAAGGTTTCGGCAGGAGGGAAGCCAACAAGCGCAAAAAATTTTTTCTCACGGTGGTCGTAAAACTCGAGTAGGTGAGATTCTG
>JACPSV010000006.1 GCA_016193115.1 Elusimicrobiota bacterium | reverse complement strand
AACTATGCCGTATATAATCAAAAAGGAGAGATCAGTTTTTATATTGATCCAAAAGAAAAAGATTCCGCTGTATGCGGGACGACACCGCAAGTACTGCTTGGGTTAGGGTGTGAGGTGGAGGAAATTAAAGTAGATTCCGTATTGTTGTCAAATTATATCACTGGGCCTATCGATATATTAAAATTAGATGTTGAAGCCTCCGAAGGGATCATACTTAAGGAAATTTGCGAGAAACTTGACTTAGTAAAAGCATTGATTCTTGATTTCAATTATTCTCCCAATTTTCTAAATAATAAAAATGACATCTCTGAAATTTTAGCGATCCTTGGCAAAAAGGGCTTTAAATATTCGATGAGCTCATCGTTAAGAAAAGAACTTCTATGGGATTCAAAAGGGAAACCTTTCGATTTGCTCATTTACGCTTATAAGAGCGCATTGAAAAATTAGGTGAATGGATTCTGTTTCTATGCCCAATGTCCGCTTTAGAAGTGGAAGGGGCTGGAAGGGAGGGAGGTGGCGCCCATGAGGTACTGGTCTACGCCTCGGGCGGATTCGCGTCCTTCCCAGATGGCCCACACGACCAGAGACTGGCCGCGCCGCATGTCGCCGCAGGAGAAGATGCCCGGGACGTTCGTCATGTAATCTTTGTTGGATTGGACGCTGCCTCGCGGCGTGAGAGTGATGCCCCACTGTTTCAGCATCGTTTCTTTCTCCGGACCTAAGAAACCTAGCGCCAAAAGCACGAGATCCGCCGGCAACTCGAATTCGCTGCCTGGAATTTCTTTCATTTCGGGCGGCCCGCCGTTCAAATTTTCTTTCCATTCCAGACGCACCAAATGAATTTTATTGACGATCCTGCCCTCTCCGGAAAATTTCTTCGTGGAGACGCTCCAATCTCTGTCACCGCCTTCTTCGTGCGAAGAAGAGGTGCGCAAAATGCGTCCCCACTCGGGCCAGGGGTTGTTGGGGTTGCGCTGGAGAGGCGGTTTCGGCAAAAGTTCTATAGAAGTCACGCTTTTGGCGCCTTGACGGAGGGCCGTTCCATGACAGTCCGAACCCGTGTCGCCGCCGCCTAAAACGATCACATGCTTATCTTTTGCCGAGATGAGTCGCTCTTCCGGGATAGCGTCTCCCTGATTTCTTTTATTTTGTAAGGGAAGGTACTCCATCGCAAAGTGGACGCCTTTGAGATCTCTGCCCGGGACGTTCAAGTCGCGGGCATGAGTGGCTCCTCCGGCTAGGACAATCGCGTCGAAATTTTTCTTAATTTCTTCTACGGACACGTTCACACCCACGTGCGCGTTAGTCTTAAAAGTAACGCCTTCTGCCTGCATTTTCTGGACTCTTCTTTGAACCACCCACTTTTCCAGCTTAAAGTCCGGAATGCCGTAGGTCAGGAGACCGCCAACCCGGTCATTTCTTTCAAAAACGGTGACGGCGTGGCCGGCTTTGTTCAGTTGGTCGGCGCAGGCCAGTCCGGACGGGCCTGACCCTACGATAGCCACAGTCTTGCCAGTGCGTTTTTTGGGCGGTGTGGGCATGATCCATCCTGCCTCATAGCCGTGCTCCACGATTCCAAGCTCGATGCGCTCAATTGTGACAGGACGGTCATTGATGTTCAGGACACAGGAATCTTCACAGGGGGCGGGACAAATGCGTCCCGTGAATTCCGGAAAATTGTTTGTGGAGTGCAGCCGTTCTAGGGCTTCCTTCCAGTCGTTACGATAGATCAGGTCGTTCCAGTCGGGGATAATGTTGCCCAGCGGGCATCCTTTATGACAAAACGGGATGCCGCAATCCATGCAGCGGGAAGCCTGGATTTTAAGCTGCTCCTCCGGAAACCGTTTGTGCACATCTTTCCAGTCTTGGACCCGCTCTGTAACCGGACGGTCTTCCGGCATTTCTCTCTTAAATTCTTTGAAACCCGTTATTTTTCCCATGGCCGATTATATGGATGCCAGCTGCATGGCGTCTTCGTCCAGATGTTGTTTGTCTAGGACCTTCTTGTACTCGAGCGGGACGACTTTGCGAAAGAGGGGGAGATATTCGTTCCATTTCTTAAGAATGGTTTTGGCGCGCGGACTGGAAGTTAGTTCGGCGTGCCGGGCCAAAATGGATTGTAAAAATTGGATGTCCCTTTCCTGCGTTATATCCTGAATCTCCACCATTCCCGGATTGCAGTGGAGTCGGAAATTTTCTTCCTCATCCAAAACGTAAGCGATCCCGCCGCTCATGCCGGCGGCAAAGTTTCTTCCCGTCTTGCCAATGACCACGACGGTTCCTTTTGTCATGTACTCGCAGCCGTGGTCTCCCACTCCTTCGACGACGGCGGTGGCGCCGCTGTTGCGCACGCAAAACCTTTCGCCGGCCATGCCGTTAAAAAACGCTTCCCCGCCGGTGGCTCCGTATAGAGCGACGTTGCCGATCAGGATGTTTTCTTCCGGCAGAAACGTGGATTCTTTGGGCGGAAATACGATGATCCGCCCCCCGGAAAGACCTTTTCCGATATAGTCGTTGGCGTCTCCTTCCACAGTCAGGGTGATCCCTCTGGCCAGGAACGCGCCAAAACTCTGTCCGGCTGATCCCTTAAAACGGCACTGAATGGTATTTTCGGGAAGTCCCGCGTCGCCGTACCGTTTGGCCACGGCGCTGCTGAGCATCGTGCCGACACAGCGGTTATAATTTTTGATGGGGATTTCTATTTTTACAGGAACCTTTTTCTCCAGGGATTCTTGCGCCATTTGGATCAGTGTATGGTCCAGAGCTTTTTCTAAACCATGATCCTGTTGTTCCACATTGTGCAGGGCAAACCATTTTTTGTCCACCACGTCCGGAATATGCAGAATCTGAGAAAGGTCAATCCCCTTGGCTTTCCAATGGTTCACGGCCTTGCGGGCGTCCAGCATGTCCACTCGCCCGATCAGATCTTCCATCTTTCTAAATCCCAGCTGCGCCATCAGTTCTCTCACCTCTTCCGCCACAAAAAAGAAATAGTTAATCACGTGTTCCGGCTTGCCGTCAAATTTTTTGCGCAGTTCAGGATCCTGAGTGGCGATTCCCACGGGGCAGGTGTTCAAGTGGCAGACGCGCATCATGATACATCCCAGACTCACCAACGGCGCTGTGGAAAACCCAAACTCTTCCGCGCCTAAAAGCGTCGCAATGACCACGTCTCTGCCCGTTTGCAGCTTGCCGTCTGTCTGGATTACCGTGCGTCCTCGAAGGCCATTGGCGACCAGAACTTGTTGCGTCTCCGCCAGTCCCAGTTCCCACGGGATACCCGCATGCTGGATGGAAGTTAGCGGGGATGCGCCCGTCCCTCCGTCATAACCGCTGATCAAAACCACGTCCGATTTTGCTTTCACCACTCCGGCAGCGACCGTGCCCACTCCCACCTCTGCTACCAATTTAACATGGATGCGGGCCTGGGGATTAGAGTTTTTAAGATCGTGGATCAGCTGGGCGATATCTTCAATGGAATAAATGTCGTGGTGCGGCGGGGGTGAGATCAGGCCGACGCCGGGAACGGAACACCGTATTTTGGCGATATACTCGCTAATTTTGTGGCCGGGAAGCTGTCCGCCTTCTCCCGGTTTGGCCCCTTGGGCAATTTTGATCTGCAAATCGTCGGCGTTCACAAGGTATCCAATCGTGACTCCAAACCTGCCGGACGCGACCTGTTTGATGGAACTTCTGCGGTTGTCCCTGTACCGTTCCGGATCTTCGCCTCCTTCTCCGGTATTGCTCTTGCCTCCAATTTGGTTCATGGCGAGGGCAAGAGTTTCGTGCGCTTCGCGGCTGATGGAACCTAAAGACATGGCTCCGGTTGCGAAACGTTTGACAATCTCTTTTACAGGTTCAACTTCTTCAATGGGAACAGGTTGAGAAGGTTTAAAGTCCAGGAGACCCCGCAAAGTCAGAAGGTGGCTGTTTTGGTTGTTGATCATCTCCGAAAACTCTTTGTAGGACTTATAGCTTTGCGCCTTGACCGCGTACTGCAATTTGCCGACCGTGTCGGGGTTGAGAAGATGGTATTCGCCGCGTCTACGCCACTGGTAACGTCCGCCGATCTCCAGTTCATCCTTGCAATCCGCAGCAGGTTGAAACGCTTTAGCGTGATTGGACAGGTACTCTTTTGCAATTTCTTCCAATCCAATTCCGCGGATTCGGGAAGGCGTCCATGTAAAATAAGGGTCAATCACGTCCTGGTTCAACCCGATCGCTTCAAATATCTGCGCTCCGCGGTAACTTTGCAGAGTGGAGATACCCATCTTCGTGGCCACTTTAAGGACCCCTTTGTCTACGGCCTTGCGATAATGTTCCAAAGCGGTCTCTTCGTCCTCGTGCGTGATCAATCCTTCCTGCACCAGTTTGCGAATCGTTTCGTACGCAAGGTAAGGGTTCCATGCGCCCGCGCCATAACCCATGAGAAGAGCGAAATGCATGATCTCTCGCGGCTCTCCGCTCTCAATCACAAGACCCACTTTCATGCGGGTGGCGTTTCGGATCAGGTGGTGATGCACCGCTCCGCAGGCCAGAAGACTTGGGATCGGCGCCATCTCGGAGTTCATGCCCCTGTCGGACAAAATTAAAATCTGGAATCCGTCTTCCACGGCTTGAGAGGCTAACCGGCAAATTTTGTCCAAGGCCGATTGAAGGCCTTTTGACCCGTCCGAAGCCCTAAAAAGGGTGGTGATCGTCTGGGAACGGATTCGTCCCGTTTGAACCTCTTTAATCTGCGCCAACTGTTTATTGGAAAGGGTGGGCGAATCCAGTTTCAATTGATGACAATGAAGAGGAGTTTCGTCAAAAAGATTCTGTTCAGAACCGATCGTGGTCTCAATGGACATCACCAGATCTTCCCTCAAAGGATCAATCGGAGGATTGGTGACCTGGGCAAAAAGCTGTTTGAAATAGTTAAAAAGGTTCTGCGGCCTTTCGGAAAGAACGGCCAGTGGGACGTCCACACCCATGGATCCGACCGCTTCCTGTCCGTTGTATCCGAACGCTTTTTGAAGTTGCAGAAGTTGTTCGGGATCCTCCACGGGTTCCGGAACGGATTTTGGTTTGGGCAGGGAATCCTGACGGATCAGATTTTCGTCCAACCATTGGCGGTAAGGTTTGCGCGCGGCGATCTGAGATTTTAGTTCTTCGTCCGAGATGATCCGACCCTTTTGGAGGTCTACGAGGAACATTCTTCCCGGCTGTAGGCGCCCTTTAGACAAAATATTTTGCGGAGGAACGTCAATCACACCCACTTCCGAAGACATGATCACCAGCCCGTCTTTTGTCACGAGGTACCGGGAAGGGCGGAGCCCGTTGCGGTCTAAGACCGCGCCGATAACTTGACCGTCCGTGAAAGCGATGGAAGCCGGACCGTCCCACGGTTCCATGAGACAGGCATGGTACTCGTAGAAGGCTTCTTTTTCCGGGTCCATCTGATCATTTTTTTGCCACGCTTCCGGAATCATCATCATGATCGCGTGGGGCAACGACCGTCCCGTATGCGTCAGAAGTTCCAGGGCATTGTCAAACATGGCGGAATCGCTTCCGTCCGGATCCACGATCGGCAGCAGTTTTGTGATATCTTCGCCAAACAGGTTGGATGAGAACATCTTTTCCCGCGCGTGCATCCAGTTGATGTTCCCTCTCAACGTGTTGATTTCGCCGTTATGGATGATGGTGCGGTAAGGATGCGCCCGTTTCCAGGAGGGGAACGTGTTCGTGCTGAAACGCTGGTGAACCATCGCCAGCGCGGAAGTCACGTCCCCATCGGTCATGTCCGGATAAAATTTTGGAATCTGGCGGGAAATGAGCTGCCCTTTATAGACGATCGTGCGGGACGAGAGACTGCAAATGTAGAAGTCGGTTGCCTGCCTGAGATTGGAGTTTCGGACCGCGTCTTCAATCCGGTTTCGGATGAGATAGAGTTTCCTTTCAAACGCGTCTTGAGTTGAGAGGGAAGAGTCGCGTCCGATGAAAAATTGCCGAATGATCGGCATGGCTTGCCGCGAGAGAACGCCGCAAGATTGCGGATGGACGGGAACGTCCCGCCAACCGAGAAGATCCTGTTTTTCTTCGCGAACGAAAGAAAAACCATCCCCACGCCGTAAGCTCCGGATTCCGGCAGACGGCTGGGTCCGACTTTTTTGAAGAAATTGTGCGGAATTTGAATCAGAATGCCCGCTCCGTCTCCCGTGTCCGGATCGCAGCCGCAGGCGCCCCGGTGTTCCAGATGGACCAGCATCTCGATTCCCATCTCCACGATCCGGTGACTTTTTTCGCCTTTCATGGCAGCGACAAACCCGATGCCGCAGGCATCTTTTTCTGCGTAAGGAGAAATCAATCCTTTCATGGTTTTAGTAAAGTGTAGTATCTTATCATTTCCTCGGCGGTACGATCAATAGAAACCTGCTTTTCTGCCTGGAAAGAAGCTCGGATCATCCGCGCGCGGTCCGGCACGCTCTTGAAGACCTTGTCGAGCTCTTCGAAAGCGTGTAAGAGTCCTTCCGGTTGGGGCTGTCCATGGTGGTAAGGGACTTCAAACCCGTTTTCCAAGGTCTGCTTGTCCGGCGGATTTTTTCCCTTAAAAAATACGGACTCCGGAACCGCTCCGTCGTGGCACGCGATCACCATCGCTCCATTCACTTGAGCTTTCATGAAGCCGGTGGCGGACGCTTCCCTGCCGTCGTCCGCGAGCATGATGGTGGCGTCCACTCCATGGAAC
>JACPSV010000316.1 GCA_016193115.1 Elusimicrobiota bacterium | reverse complement strand
AATTTGCTCATTCACCGAAAAACGAAAAGCCGAAGGCCGCTTTTTTCGTATTCGGCGATCTCCGAATCGATCGACATCAAGGACAGGTTCCGGCAGATGCACTGCCAGGCGAGCATTCGATCAAACGGATCCTTGTTGCTGATCCGGGGGAGCCTATGGAACGTGGCAGCTTCGTGTTTTTCGAGCGGAATGATTTCGAATCCTGTTTTCTCGACGGCCTCGACAATTCCTTCCCGAACGGACGAAATCACGCGCTCTTTCCTATCCGAATCCGATTCCATTTACTATGTCTCTTCCGGCGAGCCAACCAACCTAAAATTTCTCTACACTCTTCCGGAAGAAAAACAGACGGTTCTCAAGAAGATCGTACTAGGAGAGAAGTTTTCTTCCCTGTTCTTCCCTGTCAGTTTTGTGGTTCCTTGGAGCGCTTCCACAATCCTTCCTTACAAGAGGGGTGAACGTCCTTACTTGATTCAGCAGGAGAACGAGCCCACCCAGAGAGTTCTGAACCGTATTGCCCGCTCCATCGGTAAACTGCAGGTGGGGTTAGCCATGGGTTCTGGCGCGGCGTATGGTTATTCCCTGATTGGAATGTTAAAAGTTTTTCAGAGAGAAAAGATCCCCATTGATTTTGTCTCCGGAACCTCCATGGGAGCGTTAATTGCATCCTTTTACGCGGCGGGCAAAAGCGCGGAAGAGATTGAGGAGATTGCTCATTCTATCACCAAAGTTTGGCTGCGACGGAACTTTTTAAGCGACTTGAACCTTCCTTGGCCGCACGGAGGCCTTTTGTTGGGTCAGACCGTCTCCAGTTTTTTAAGATCCGTTTTGGGACGCAAAGAATTCAAGGACATGAAAATTCCTTTCGCTTGCGTAGCCACGGACGTGATGACGGGAGAAGGCGTGGTCTTAAGGGAAGGCCAAGTCTGGGAAGCGGTGCGCGCCAGTCTTTCCCTGCCATTAATTTTTTGTCCTTACCGCTACAAAGACCATTTTTTTGTGGACGGCGGTTTAGTCAATCCCGTGCCGACTTCCGTGATCGCTTCCATGGGCGCGGACATCCTGATTTCGGTGAACCTCACATCCAACGCCGCGGAGAAGAGGGTTTCTTTACGGCGGTTAGGAATGTTCCCGGCCAAGAGTCCCGGGATATTCAACATATTTTTTAAGATGCTCTACACCATGGAATATCAGGTGGCTTTGAGCAAGGTAGATCTCTCCCACATCGCTATCCGTCCGCAAATGAAAAATTTTTCCTGGGTAGACTTTCATAAAGCCAAACAAATTATCCCTTTAGGCGAAGAGGCGGCGGAAGAATCTCTCAGCAAGATCAAATCCAAACTTCCATTTTTCTCTGATTATTGTAAAGTTTCTCTCCGATTGCCGCACTAAATAAATTTCGCCATGCCTCAAGATTCCATTCTCATCCGCGGAGCCAGACAACACAACCTTAAAAACATTTCGCTGCAAATTCCTCGCAACAAACTGATCGTAATTACGGGCCTTTCCGGTTCGGGAAAATCGTCTTTAGCTTTCGACACTTTGTACGCGGAAGGGCAAAGACGTTACGTGGAATCTCTTTCCGCTTACGCGCGTCAGTTTCTGGAGATGATGGACAAACCGGACGTGGACTTGATAGAAGGTCTCTCTCCCGCGATTGCGATTGAGCAGAGAAACCCTTCCCACAATCCTCGTTCTACCGTGGGCACGGTCACGGAGATTTACGACTATCTGCGCCTTCTTTTTGCCCGCGTGGGGGATCCGCACTGCCCAAACTGCCGGAAAGAAATCCGTCCTCAGTCCGCCACTCAGATCATTTCTCAAATATTATCTTTTAAGGAAGGCAGCAAAATTCAGGTTCTATCGCCGTTAGTGCGGGGCAGAATAGGGACGTACGGGGAACTTTTTGAGAGACTGCGCAAATCCGGATACGCCCGTGTGCGCGTGGATGAAAAAATCTATTCTCTGGAAGAGAAAATAAGCTTGGACCGGTACAAAAAACACACGATTGAGTTGGTGGTAGACCGGATCACGGTCTCGCCTGAAATCCGCGAGCGCGTCTCCGATTCTATTGAGACGGCTCTGCGCGAAGGGAAAGGAGTGGTTCAGATACTGGTGAGCGACGGATCTAAGGAATCCTCTCTTCTTTATAGCGAACACTATGCCTGCACCGGTTGCGGGATCTCGTTACCGGAGATTGAGCCCAGAATGTTTTCTTTTAACTCGCCTTATGGAGCTTGTCCGGAATGCGATGGGATAGGATCCAAACTGGAAGTGGATCCTGACCTGGTCGTTCCCGATCCAACCAAAAGTATCCGGGACGGCGCAATCCTGGCCTGGTCGAACCCCGTGACCACGCGCACACACCGCTGGAAACATGGTTGGAGAGAGTATTATGAAGACCTCTTAAATCAGGTCGCCAAAGAGTTGAACATCCGCACCGACTCCCCTTGGAAAAGTTTGCCGGAATCCCAAAAGAAAGTGATTCTCTACGGAGGGGAAGAGAACCGCGTGAAATCCCTGTGGGGATCGGGCGACAAAGAGTTTGAAGGCGTGATCGGCAATTTGGAGAGGCGGTACCGGGAATCCGAATCCGAGTTTGTGAAAGAAGAGATCATGAACCTCTACATGCGGCGCCGCACCTGTCCTGCTTGCGAAGGAGCCAGACTCAAAGACGAATCTTTAGCGGTCACGGTTTCCGGCAAGAGCGTGCGGGATCTCACAATTCTCTCGGTTAAAAACGCTCACGCATTTTT
>JACPSV010000315.1 GCA_016193115.1 Elusimicrobiota bacterium | reverse complement strand
TAGACATAGGCTACAAGGATAGCAATTTTCCATAAAAATGTAAAGGATAGGGACAGCGCCCTATTTCCCTGCAGGGAAATAGGGCGCTGTCCCTATCCTTTACATTTTTATGGAAAATTGCTATCCTTGTAGCCTATGTCTATAACAAAAGAGAAGACCAAAGTGTTGGTGGACGAGTTCAAGAAGCATCCTAAGGATACCGGCAACTCCTCTACCCAGGTGGCCATCCTGACGGAAAGGATCCAGAACCTGACGGAACACCTGAAAGACCGTCCCAAAGATTTTGCTTCGCGGCAGGGCTTATTCAAAATGGTGGGAAAACGCCGCCGTCTTCTGAACTATGTGAAAAGTTCCGATCAGGCGCAGTACCAAAAACTGATCCAACGTCTCGATTTGAGAAAGTAAGGAATGAAGGGGGGAATGCGTCCCCTGATTTCCATTATAATCTAAAACAATAGACCTGCCTAACAAAGGAGTTCAATCATTCCATGGAAATTTTACCGCGTCAAGTTAAAATAGGATTTGGAAACAGTCCACTGATCGCCGAAACCGGACACATGGCCAAACAAGCCAGTGGATCTGTTTTGGTTCGAGTGGGAGAGACAGTCCTGCTGGTAACCGCCGCTATTGCCTCAGAAAAGAAAGAAGGCCAGGACTTTTTCCCTCTGACCGTAGATTATAGGGAACGAACCTACGCCGCGGGAAAAATACCGGGCGGTTTTTTTAAGCGCGAAACCAGACCTCGTGAAAAAGAAATCCTCACGTCCCGGCTGGTGGATCGAGCGATACGGCCTTTGTTCCCGGAAACGTTTCTGAATGCAGTGCAGGTAAACGCGATTGTCCTTTCTACCGACCAGTCTAACGATACGGATATTCCTTCCCTTCTGGGAGCTTCCCTGGCTCTCTCTCTTTCCCAAGCGCCTTTTAATGGACCGATCGGAGCCGTCCGGATTGGCCTGATCCAAAACCAGTTTGTGGTGAACCCCACCCTGGAAGAACAAAAAACCAGCATCTTGGACCTGGTGGTGGCCGGCAACAAAAAGGGACTGCTGATGGTGGAAAGCGGCGCCAACGAACTCTCTGAAGAAAAGATGATTGAAGCGCTCACCCTGGCGCAGGAGATCATCCAGAAACAGTGTCAGGAACAAGAAAATTTCATCGCGCAAAATGTTAAAGAAAAGATGGCCGTGGAAGAAATCGCCGTCCATCCTGAACTCGTGGCTCTCGTGAACAAGGAAGCCCGTCCAAAAGTGATAGAAAATGTGAGAACCCCGGACAAAGCAAAACGGGAAAATGCGTTCGAAGAAATCAAAGGAGAGATGATCCGTCTCTTTTCCGAGAAGTTTCCCGATCAGGAATCTGAGATTGGGCGGGAAATCGAAAAAATATTTTCTGAAGAAATGCGTTCCCTGGTGCTGAAAGAGAAAAAACGCACGGACGGCAGGAAACTAAATGAAGTCCGGCCCATCACCTGCGAGGTCGGCGTTTTGCCGCGGACGCACGGATCCAGTTTGTTCACGCGCGGACAGACCCAGGCGCTGGCCACGGTCACGTTAGGCACTCCGGACGACAAGCAGATCATGGACGACTTGGAAGGCGAATATAAGGAACGGTTCCTGTTGCATTATAATTTTCCCGGATTCGCGACCGGAGAAGCAAAAGGGGATCGGTCCCCTGGCCGGAGAGAAATCGGACATGGAGCGCTTGCGCGCAGAGCTCTTTTGCCCCTGATCCCTCCCGAAGAAGAGTTTCCCTACACCCTGCGAATCGTTTCCGATATTTTAGAGTCCAACGGTTCCTCTTCCATGGCGAGCGTCTGTGGAGGATCCTTGGCTCTCTTTGATGCTGGTGTTCCCATCAAGTCGCCTTGCGCCGGAATCGCCATGGGGTTGATCATCGCTTCTCCCGCCGAAGGAGAAAGCGAAGTGGCCATTCTTTCCGACATCATGGGCATGGAAGATCATTTTGGAGACATGGATTTTAAGGTGGCCGGCACCAAAGACGGAATCACCGCGTTACAAATGGACATTAAAATTGAAGGCGTGTCTCTGGAGGTCATTAAGAAAGCGGTCGCCCAGGCGCGGGAAGGACGTCTGCACATATTGGAGCATATGAACCGCCTGATCACGTCTCCCAGAAGTTCTCTCTCAACGTTCGCGCCCAAAATGACCGTCATCAATATTCCCGTAGAAAAAATTGGCGCCTTGATTGGTCCCGGTGGCAAAAATATCCGCCGGATCATTGAAGAAAGCGGCGCGGAAGTGAACGTGGACGATGACGGTAAGGTGTTTATCTCCGGAATTGATTCTGCAAAAGTGGATATGGCCAAAAACATGGTGGAAGGTGTGGTGGCCGAAGTGGAAGTGGGCAAAACCTACAAAGGGAAAGTGACCCGCTTAATGAACTTTGGCGCTTTTGTAGAAGTTTTGCCCGGTAAAGAAGGTCTCGTGCATATCTCCCAACTTGCTAATGAAAGAGTGGAACGCGTCGAAGACGTGCTCAAAGAGGGAGATGAAATCACCGTCAAATGCATTGAAATTGATCAACAAGGCCGGGTCAACCTTTCCCTAAAAGCGCTTCTCGCCGGTTACGTGCCGGAATCACGGCCTCCTCGCAGTTCGGAACGATCTCGCGAACCTAGACGTTTCCGCCACTAAAGAGGGTCGGGTTCAACCCGGATAAGATGACGATTGAACCGATGGAAATGGATATCGAAGAACTCAACTTCTACTATTCCGAGATGGTGAAAGCCAACCTCGTAGAGTTAGAGGTGGAGATCCCGCAAGGCAAACTGACCCTCAAGCGACACCAGCCGGACAATTCTGCCTCGTCCCCACTGGCTCCCTTCCGCAGAAGAAGGACTGATTTCCTGCCGGAAGTCCACGAGCAGGAACCTCAAAATTTTAAAACAGTTGTATCTCCCATCAACGGCGTGTTCTACAGATCCTCTTCGCCCACGTCCACCCCTTTCGTTAAAGAGGGAGATTCGGTTTCACAAGGACAAACTCTTTGCATTGTAGAAGCCATGAAGGTCATGAACGAAATTAAATCTGAATTTTCTTGCACGATCGCCAAAATTCTGGCGGAAAATGGGAAACCAGTCTCCAAAGAGCAAATACTCCTTCACGTCCATCCAGTCTGAGGAATTAAGGGGACACCATACTTAATTCCATATGAAATTAAAAAATTTAGGGGACATGTCTCTAGGAATTAAGTATGGTGTCCCCTTAATTCCTCCCCAATGAGCCAGTTCCAATACCAGAACCACAAATCGAAAAAAACG
>JACPSV010000058.1 GCA_016193115.1 Elusimicrobiota bacterium | reverse complement strand
GTTGAATCTTTCAAGGAAATTGAGGAAAGCGATTACCAGGATTATCTTCAGACTTATCTTCAAGACCTCTATGTCCCGCGCGCGGTCAGAGAGGCATGGATTTTTGTCTCCTACCTCATTAACAAGTCGGATCCTGTCCGGAATTCTGGAAAAAGGAGGGAAGAGACTCTCCCTCGAGGACCCAGGGCGCCTCTGCCGACTGGCGGAATAGACATCTCCCCAATCATGGCTCTGGAGAGAGCCCGCCCGAAGAAGGAGGACAAAAGAACAAAACAGACCGTGATGACGATGGCCTATTTCTTGGAGCGCGTTCAAGAACATATGAGCGGGGTAAAACTTCTTCCCAAAGGAAGGCCATCGGAAGAAGGAATGATTCTTAGGAAATTGAAAGGAAGATCTTCGGGAGCGCACAGCTTGGAAATTGGCCAAAATTCACGGGACGAATCTCTGGAGAACGAGCCGGTGAACTTGACCATCCGATACTACCTGCGCCAAGGAGAGGATGGTCCGGAACACGTGGAAGAAGCGGCGGACGACGGGCCGGGCGCTCTGGAAGAGCTTGCCCTCATCATGAGACGATCCACAAAGAGGAAAGGTCAAATCATCCGCATAGGCCGGTATGGAACGGGGAAATATACGATATTTCAGGGTGCGGACAGCGTAGAGTTTATCAATGTGAATGGCCGGGAAGGCACTGCGATTACTCTGGACGTCTTAAGAAATGAGGCAGGGGAAGCGATAGCGCTTAGAGTTGTGGAAATTATAGAGATGGATCCCTCGGATGAAAGGTTTGAGAAGGGGGTCACGGTACGGAGAGTCAAGAAAGCCAAGAACACAATTCCAGGATTGGATCAGGCGTTATCTAAACTTGCGTGGAGAAGGTTCGTGGGTCTATCCCAAAATGAAAAATTTAAGATATTCATTGAAAACTACGAGGGCCATCCAGAACCGATGGAAGTGGACAAGACGGTCTTGAGCGAGTCCGATCATCTCACTCCTAAAATCGGGAAGAAAGGGGAAAGAAGTTTTGGGACTTGGAGAACCTACAGCACACCCGATTTTCCTAACCGGATTGTGAACGGAGCAGGTCACTTGGTTTCTGAAATCAAGCCCGAACATCTGGCGTTGATCTCGCCCAATCTCCGATATCTGGCGCGGGATTTGGGAATGAGCTTCCAGGTTCCCCTGCAGACAACCGAAGATAGGGATGAATTCGAGTATGGGGCAGACTATCTGCCATTGATCCAAAGGATGGTGGCGATAGAATTTTATAGAGCGATCGCGTACAAAGCGGTTTCCGACAAAGATTTTGTGTTTGGGAGTTTCCCGCGCGGCTGGAGGTACAGGATGGACATGCACAACCACGTCTTCACGGACATAGACGTTAGAATCGTGGATCTAGCCAACAGAATCAATGCCGGCCGATACGATCAAATCAGAGAGGATGAATTAAACTCCCTCCTTACGCAAGAAGACAGGCTGGACAAGACCGGCGACGCCACCAAATTGATTCTCCTGCTCAAGGTTCCGCCTAAGGACTGGTCCCAGGGACAGGAGGAATGGAGAAGTCTTGTGGATGAGAGAGACGCTATACTTCGCAATATAGATAGAGAGAAAGCAGACGCCGCGCGAGAAGTTTTGAAGAATGCCGATTATGAGTATCCTGCCAAACCGATTGATCTCTCCAGTGATCCGCGTTACGAAAGTTGGATGGCGGAAGCCCAATGGAGTCAAAGAGAAGAGGAAGATAGAATCGCTCTCAAAGTTGTCGTTCCGCCGGAAAACTATGGCCCGTTGGAACAAGAGATGGTGGATCTTGCATTCGAGATCGTGGGACCCATAAAAATATGGAGCCATGTAAAACATTTAGAACCCGCGGCAGACGGCGAGCCGGAAGAGATTGAACAACCACTTGAGTTTCAGATTCAGCAAGTGCTGCTCATGGCCGGCTCCGAAGAGTCCCCAGTTTCTTTAGGAATAGATCAGAAAGGGACACCGACTCTTTTACTGGACAGATCGCTAGTCCAAATCATGGGAAAACCAGAGTCCGGATCCAATTCACACGACATCCTCACAAACCATCTCCTGCGGTTGGCCGCTCAGATCATGGAAAAGGGAATGGAGTTTGATGAAGAGGAAAAGTTTCGGTCAGATAACGCCCATGAGAGATTGTGGCAGAGGGGCGTATTCTTCAGGATCTCAAAATTGACCGATGACTCTAAAGGCAAACACGCGGAAGCGGAAGCGTATATCGCCGGCGTCTCCGTGATGGATCATCAGCGCAAGTTCGAAGAGAACGGTTCCGGCGGGAGGCGGATGAACTTATATGCCAATCCTTTACCCCTATTTTTTGCGGTCGCATTCCCGCTCATCCTGTCCCAATTTGTTTCTCTGCCTGCGTCTCTCTATGCTGTCTTGGCTATATTATCATTGGCCGTGCCTCATGGGATAAATTTGTGGATTGAAAAAAAATATTCTCTTGCGGATATTGAAACCAAGAAAATTCGAGCGAAAATCCAAAGAATGGATGAAGTCTCAAAATCGCCTCACTACGCAAATTTCTCTCAGGCAACGGTGACAGTTCTCTCCCAGAAAACAAACCTTTCTCAGGACCGCGTGATTTTGGTTCATATTCGGGATCTCCTAAGAAAGGGAAAGAAAAAAGGGGAAAATGAGATGCCTGCAGATTTGGAACCTGCGATCCAAGGGGTCGTGAAAGGAATTGAAAAATATCAAGCCAGTCATCCCGCACAGAATTTCTATCTGAAGTTTACAGGCGGCGCTGAGCAGGACGAAAAGATGGTTCGGGATCTCATAGAAGAAATGGAAATTCAAAAGTATGTGTTGAAAGACTTTTATTCCCGCGACCCTCTAGAAGCCTTGAAAGAGGTCCAAGGGTTTTCAGTCGCTTTCGTGCTCACGCTTTTCCCCGAAGAGTGGCCCAGCGATTTGACCCTGATTTCCTTCCTGGACATTTTGAAGAAAGCCAAACCCCGGTTGCAAACAATCCTAGACCTCTGGAAGACAACCTCCACATTCGGTTCTCAGGCGTAAGGAAAATTAGGGACAGCGCCCTATTTCCCTGTAGGGAAATAGGGCGCTGTCCCTAATTTTCCTTGATTGACGAAATTGTGCGGTTAAGATATAATCGTCTGAGAGATGCAACTGAATATTACGGCGCGTCATTTAGACTTGACTCCGGCTCTGTCCGACTACCTGCAACGTAAGGTGGAGAAGGCGCAACGTTATTTTGACGCTATCATCTGGGCGCAAGCGATCCTGACGGTGGAAAAACACAGGCAGATCGCGGAAATTGTGGTGCATACCCCGGGCAACACGTTCCGCACCGTAGGGGAATCCGCGGACCTCTATTCCGCGATTGATCTGGCCGTCCATAAGTTGGATTTGCATTTGTCCCGCGTGAAAGATAAGAAGAAAAATCACAGAAAAAAGGCCGATCCCAGAGAACTTGCCAAAATGAAAAGCAGTCTGGATTCTTTAGGTCTGTCTCCATCCCATTTTCCTTCAGAAAGTTTTACAGAAATCTCTCCTAAAAAAATTATTAAAACCGAAAGAGTCTCCTTGAAAACCATATCCGTGAATGAAGCCATCCAGGAACTCTCGGCGGATAGTCTGCCTTTGCTTCCTTTCATCAACGAGAGAACCAACCGTCTGAACATTGTTTATCCCAAGGGCCGGGCCGGGTACGGACTTTTGGAAGCGGAAGAGTAATGTCCCCTACTCCATTCAGAAAGTAAGGAGAAAGAAAGCCATGCCAAGCAACGAAACCGCCACCGTGAGTCTTCTGGACTATCTGCCCCTGTCCGCCATATCGGTAGACATAAAAAGCCAAACAAAGAAAGAAGCGTTGAAAGAGCTCGTTTCCATTTTGGCCAAGGCTCACTCTCTCAAAAATTCGGAAAAAATTCTGGAAGCGCTTTTGGAACGGGAGGAATTAGGCTCCACGGGCATCGGACAAGGCATTGCTATCCCACATGGCAAAACGGAACACGCCAACAAAATTATCGCGGCGCTGGGCATATCCAAAAGGGGGATTGATTTTAACGCTTTAGACGGCGAACCGGTGCATCTTTTCTTTATGCTGGTGGCGCCCCAGAACTCGCCGGGCACTCACCTCAAAATCCTGGCAAAAATATCCCGTCTTCTCAAAGACAAGTTCTTCCGCCAAGCTTTGCGGGAATCCAAAACTGCCGAGGAAGCTCTCAAACAAATCCAGCAAGAAAACGAGTATTAACACAAATAATTCAGATCGATTTTATGCCTTCCCTCACGGTTGCTGAATTCTTTAAAGAAAAAGCGGGCGATCTCCGTCTGGAGTTGTTGGCGGGACGGGAAGGGTTGAACCGTGAAATCACGATGATTGATTTGAACCGTCCCGGACTGGCTTTGGGAGGGTTTCTGGAGAATTTCCGCTGGGAAAGAGTGCAGGTGATCGGACGGGGAGAACATGCCTACATCCATCAGCTCACTCTCAAACAGTCCACCGCCACACTAAAAGAGTTCTTAAAATTTAAGACCCCCTGTATCATCCTAACCTATCATCTTCAGCCTCCCGTCGAGCTGATCGAAATCTCAAACCAATCCCAAGTGCCTCTGTTTGTGAGCGGGCTGGAGACAGCCAACCTAATCGCGGAACTTTCCAACTATCTGGAAGAAAAACTCTCTCCGGCCATCACGATCCACGGAGTTTTGGTGGAAGTGTACGGGCTGGGCGTTTTGATCTCGGGAAATTCCGGAATCGGCAAGTCGGAATGCGCTCTGGAACTGATCAAACGCGGGCACATGATCGTTTCCGACGACGTGGTTAAAGTGCAGCACCGTTCCGGCGGGATCCTGATCGGCAAACCGGCCAACGAACTGATCAAACACCACATGGAAGTCCGCGGTCTTGGGATCATAGACGTCAAACAACTTTTCGGAGTGAGCGCAATTCTGGATTTCAGCCGTATCGAGTTGGCGATCCACCTGGAAATGTGGGACGAAAAGAAAGAGTATGATCGGGTGGGACTGGAAGAACATTCTTTGGAAGTTTTGGGAGTCCGGGTTCCGCGCGTCATCATGCCCGTTCGGCCAGGGAGAAACCTAGCCGTCCTGATCGAGGTTGCCGCTCTCTACCAGAGACTCAAGTCGCGCGGAATCAACACAGCGCAAGAAATGGAAAAGAACTTATTAAAAAATTTGGCTAAACCAGCCCCGACGGCCCCGCCCAAACCTCTTCAAACGCAAAGCGTGATCCGTCAGTCCCGGGAAGGGCACGGCCGGACTCCCTACCGCAGACGTTGATGAGCAAATTTTTGTGCGTGATGGTGACAGGCATTTCCGGCGCGGGAAAAAGCCAGGCAATCAAATGTCTGGAAGACTTTGGGTTCTTTTGCGTGGATAACCTGCCGGCGCCGCTCCTGCCTCAGTTTGCGGACCTGATCCTCCATTCCGGAAACGCCATGCGCAAGGTCGCTCTGGGAATTGATTTGCGGGAAGGAAAATTCTTTAAAGAAGTTTCTCTGGACTTGCAGTTGTTCAAACAAAAAGGGATCAATACATGGACGTTATTCTTAGACTCCGATAACGCCACTCTCGTAAAACGATTTTCGGAAACGCGGCGCAGACACCCTTCCGGCAAAGGCGTGCAAGAAGGGATCCAGGAAGAGAGGAGACATTTGAGAGGGATCCGGGCTCAGGCGGACAGAATTTTAGAGACCAGCAATTTGACCCTTTCCGAACTGAAAGAGATGATCGCATCCTCTCTGCCGACCACCCTTCAGAAAACGTTGCATGTCACCGTTTACTCGTTTGGTTACAAGTACGGGATCCCGACGGACGCGGACATGGTTTGGGACGTCCGTTTTCTGCCGAATCCCAACTACGTCGCGAGACTGCACCACAAGACGGGTTTAGTTCAGTCCGTGAGAAGTTATGTCCTTAAAAATCAGAATAGCCGGATATTTCTGAATCACAGTTTTACCACGCTTTCCCACTGTTTGCCCCTCTTCATTAAAGAGGGAAAATCCCATTTGACGATCGCGGTTGGGTGCACGGGCGGAAGGCATCGGTCGGTCACGATCGCGGAGACCTTATCCACATTCCTTAAAAAGAAAGGGTATCCCGTTTCCATTCACCATCGCGATCTGGACCATTCGGATCTGCGATGATCGGAATTATCGTCGTCACTCATCTGGACATCGCGACTCCCCTGATCCACGAGGCGGAACGAGTCTTGGGCAGCCAGGAAAATATTGTCGGGCTCAATCTGCGCGCCTCGGAATCGTCTCAGGTCTTGTCGCAAAAGCTGGCAGAGGCAGTCCAAAGGTGCTGCCCAAACGGTATAGAATCGGCGGAAGGCGCATTGATCCTGACGGATCTCTACGGCAGCACTCCCACAAACACGTGTTTGAACCAATTGAAATCTTCTTCTTTGCCGGTCGAGATACTGACCGGCGTGAACCTTCCCATGCTGGTTTCCGCGCTCACGTACAGAACTAAATTAAGCGTCAAGGAACTTGCCGGCAAGGTCTTGGCGGACGGGCAGCGAGGGATTCAGAACGTGAAATCCGTTCCCTCCGCGCGCTTCTAACATGACCGAGCTTCAGCGAGGAACATGAATAAAGTTCATTTTCTTTTTGGCATCCATATCCACCAACCTATCGGCAATCTGGACGGTGTGATTGAGAATGCGTACCGCCAGTCTTACGAACCTCTTCTGAACCACCTTTTCCGGCATCCACAAGTTCGTTGGAACCTGCATTGCACGGGACCACTCTGGGAATGGCTGGACGCTCGACATCCCGAGACGGTCGAAAAAATCGGCGCGATGGTCTCCCGAAACCAGTTGGAACTGCTTTCCGGCGGTTACTATGAACCGATTCTGCCCGTCATTCCGGACGCGGACAAGTTGGGACAGATCCAGAAATTGAACCGCTATTTGCAATCGAAGTTCCAGCGCGCGCCTAAAGGCATGTGGTGCGCGGAACGAGTGTGGGAACCTCATCTCCCCAAAACGATCCGCGAAGCGGGCATGGAGTACACAATTTTGGATGACACTCATTTTGCGGCTACGGGACTGACGCCGGACCACCTGTACGGTTACTACAAAACCCAAGAACAGCACGATCTTCTGGACGTTTTCCCTATCTCCAAAGATCTGCGGTATGCCATCCCTTTCCTGACTCCGGAAAAAACGATCGAGATATTCAAGAAAGCTTCGGCCAAAAGTTTTCCCGGCGCCTTGCCCGCCTTAACCATGGCGGACGATGGTGAAAAGTTTGGTCTTTGGCCCAACACCCACCAGTGGGTCTATGAAGAAGGCTGGCTGGAAAAGTTTCTGACCCTTCTGGACGAAAATAGCGACTGGCTCCAGACTTCCACTTTTTCCGATTACCGCAAAAATAACCGGCCTCTGGGCAAAATCTATCTGCCGGCCGCATCTTACTTTGAGATGTGGGAATGGTCTCTGCCCACGGCCGCCAGCTCCGAGTTTGAAGAAATCGTTCGCCAAACCAACAATCAGGAAAACGGATCCCAAATAAAGAAGTTCTTAAAGGGGGGATTCTGGAGAAATTTTCTCTCCAAATATTCGGAGGCCAACAACCTGTACCAGAAAATGATGCGCGTCAGCGAAAAAGTGCATCGCAGCGAAAACAATTTCAAAAAGAAAAGCAAACGGAAAGGGTTTAAAGATTCCGTAGAGTCCCAAAGCTGTTCCTACCTTCTGGAGAAATCGTTGTCGGCCCTTTGGGCCGGGCAGTGCAACTGTTCGTATTGGCACGGGATTTTTGGCGGTCTCTATTTGCCTCTTTTGAGGCAGGCGGTCTACGCAAAACTGATCGAAGCTGAGAACCTCTCGGAACAGGTTTCCGCTATCCTCCAGAAAAATGAGATTAAAAAGGAAAAGGATATCTCGTGCCCAACGGTCGAGTGGGTTGATTTCGATACGGATGGGGTCGCGGAAGTGATTGTGGAATCCAACTCGCAAAATCTCTACCTCGCGCCGGGAAACGGAGGCGTCTTGTTCGAGTGGGATTTTAAGCCCGCCCACATGAATGTTGCTAACGTTCTCACCAGAAGGCCGGAATCCTATCACAAAAAGATTCTGCAAAATTTGAGCAGCGACAAACCGGCGGCGTCTGATTCTATCGCTTCCATCCACGATATCGTTCAAGTGAAAGAAAAAGGGTTGGAAAACCTGATCAGCTACGATTGGTACCCCAGAGCCAGCCTGATAGACCATTTTCTTCACCCGCACACCAAAGAAAGTTCGTTCCGGCGCTGCCAGTACGGGGAACAAGGGGACTTCATACTCCAACCGTATGACTGCGCATCGAAGAAGAACGGGAACTCTTTGTCCTTAAATTTCTATCGCCAAGGGTTGGTTTGGATCGGCGAAGATAGACGGGAGATTTCTGTCCGGAAAATCGTTCAGTGTTCTAACGATGACAACACCCTAAAAATAACCTATGCCATCACGAACCATTCCTTTCGAATGGCGAATGAACTTTGGTTTGCGCCGGAATTCAATTTTTCTTTCTCTGTTCCCGACTTAGAAAAAGACAAGTCTTTCACCGGACTGAAAGAATGGGCGCGAACCGATCCTTACCTTTTCTTTGGCCTGCGGATAGGGTTCTCGGAAAATACGGACGGATGGATTTTTCCTCTGGAGACGGTTTCCAATTC
>JACPSV010000299.1 GCA_016193115.1 Elusimicrobiota bacterium | reverse complement strand
CGCGATTCTGGGTTCAGAGAGAGGCATAAATTTTTTCTGTTTCCCGAGCGCATTTCTCCCAGGAAAATCTCCGGATATTTTCGTACCCTTTCTGGACGAGCTGTTTCCGTTTATTTTCGTTCTCCCAGAGAAAGGCAATTTTTTCCGCGAGATCATTGGAACTATTAGGATCAAAGAATTCGGCGGCGTCTCCCGCCGCTTCCGGCAAGGAAGCGGCATGGGAACAGAGCACGGGAACTCCGCAGGCCATCGCTTCCAGGGGCGGCAACCCAAACCCTTCATAAAGAGAAGGGAAAACAAATAGTTTTGCGCCCTGATACAGTTGGGTGAGGGCGCGCTCAGAGAGTTCCCCCAAAAATAGAATATTCGGATTGGAACGAAAACTTTCCGTCCGATTGGGCATGAAGTCCCTGCCAGCGACCACCAACTTTAAGTCTTGGATCCTCGATTCCAGAAGCGTGAACGCCTCAAGAAGACAGATCACATTCTTAGTCGGCTTGATATTCCCCACATAAAGAATGTAGGGGGAGGGAATTAAGGGGACACCATACTTAATTCCATGAGACATGTCTTCTGGTCTCTTGATTCCATCTGGAATTAAGTATGGTGTCCCCTTAATTCCATCGAGGTTTACTCCGGGATAAATCACATGGATTTTATTTTCTTTAACTTTCAGAAGTCGCAGAATGTCCCTTTTCGTGTTTTCTGAGATCGTTAAAATGGCGCTAGCTTTTTTGGATACAATCTCCAGAACCGTGCGCGCATAGAGATAAGCGGTTCGGGACGGTGGAAAAAGCAAGTGAATCAAGTCATGGATATTGACCACGAGCGTCCCCCGATACGCGAGAGGGGCATTATAGTGAGGAACATGCAGAGTGCGGATCAATTCTCTTCTTAAAAGGGACGGAAAATAGATCTGTTCCCGCAGGGAATAGATGGGCCAGGAGGCGCTCACCTTTCGAGCGGGATAATCCGCAATCTTTTCCAGAGAACCAAAAAGCGTAAAATCCAAATTCTCCCGCGCGGTCAGATGTCTCAGGAGATTACGGATATAAGTCCCGATCCCCGAATGACGGATCATCCTCGCGTCAAATCCAATTTTCATTCTTTATTTATTATTTTTTTCAATCAGAGAAGCGGTAGCGGAGGAGACACCAGAGGTAAACGAATCCGTCTCGCCAGGATATCTT
>JACPSV010000057.1:4314-6789 GCA_016193115.1 Elusimicrobiota bacterium | reverse complement strand
CTATATCCGCATCTCTATAAGTGACCGTGATGGGTATAGGTTTCAGAGGTTTGAGATCCCTGTCCGTTACAATTTCCAGTCCAATCCCAAACCCGCTTAAGACGGACGGAGCGCCTATGGCCAGCGCCGCCTGAGCATCGTCCGGTAACGGTCCAAACCCTTTAGCCGCCCTTATTGCTGAAGTGATCGCAGGGAAGCTAGACGGTACCCTTACACGAATTCTGATCAGATCCGCAAATGCTCCGATTGGAATATTGGCCTTCACTTCTCCTGAAGCCAAACTCAGGGAAACAGAAACCGCGCGAGTACTTGCGGTGGGGATGGTGACCTGGATATTTTGAGCCGAACCTGTGGTGATCGTAACAATCAGACTATCCGCTGTCGCGCGAACAGTGACGGTTCCCGAGGTCGCTTCAACGGTCATGTCTCCCACACTTACAGGAATGGTCTGCGTGCTGGTCACTTGTAAGGAGTCGGAGGAAGCCACAACGGTTGCTTGAACGCCTCCAGCTAACTGCAACTGCAATCCATTATTGTAGGAAGCTGTTGCTGTCTGGGAACTGACAAGCGTTTGCTGGGTCGTACCGTCAGAAAGAGTCGAATTTGTGATCGTGACTCCGGCGTCAATAACCACTGTTGTTCCGCCGGCGTCCACAACTCCGCCTGTGGATTGAATCACATCGTTTTGAGGTAACGTCGTGGAAAGAGAAACCGCAAAGGATGTGACGATGCCGTCGCCGTTTTGCGCTCTCACTCTAAAGTAGTAGGTTCCTCCTGCCGTCAATCCCCCTACGGTAGCAGTAGCGTTCGTCAAATTAGAGGAGAATGGCACAGGTGTAGAAATTCCAGCCGCAAAAGCAAAGTTGTCCGTGGATCGGCTGATTTCGTAAACAACGCCCGCGGGATTGGTGTTTGTGCTCCAGTTGACCACGACTTGAGAACGGTTAGTGGAAACAACCGTAGGTGTACTCGGCGCAAACACTAACGTATAACTTGTGATCGTGACAGAATGGGTGGACGAACCTAATGCGGTGAACGCTGCCACACGAGCCTGAATCAAAGTATTTGGCGACAGTCCGGTTAACGCCAGTGAAGTAACGTTGGGACCGACAGATCCATAAAGCCCATTGGTAGAGTTGACCACATTGAACCCGCTTTCATTGTTAGAGTTGTCAAGCCAGGCAAGAGTCATGCTCGAAACCCCAATGGAAGTCACCCTAAACGCCGTTGGGGCTGTTGACAAGAGATCTGTGGAGGCCGCGCTTACCGTGGAGGATGTCGTATTGTAATTGCTGATATCCCCGCTCCGTCCGTAAGACGCCACACGGAAATAATAGGTTGTGCTGGCGCTGAGCGAAGTTGTGCTGGCCTGAGTCGCAAACGTAATGCTCGTGGAAGCGACCACAAAATCTGAGGAGGTAGAAACCTGAACTTGGTAAGAAGTAGGCGGCGTTAAGGGGTTGCTGTTCGTCACCCAACTCATCGTGATTGAAGAACTGCCCACATCCGAGAAGCTGATAGCGCCCGGCGCAGCGGACAAAGTGCTGGTGGAGGAAGCGACGGTCGTACCTTGAGTGGAAGCTCCCGCGCTCCCATCCCTTGCCCCTGCCTGGAACCCATAGGCCGTATTTGTAGAGAGATTTGATATCACCAGGGTCTGGTTCGCGCCCGAGACGATTCCGACCGAAGAGTTAGATACGTCAAAATGGCCGCTCGTCCCCGTAGAAATGGCGATCACCGTTCCGGATGGGTTGCCATTCGCGCCTAGCGTCACGGAAATGGAAGTTGTAAATACTCTAAAGCTGGTCACAGTGGGAATTGCGGCCAACGTGCTGGTAGAACCTGTAATAGTGATGGACTGAGTCGCATTCGAGATGGTGCTATCCAATGCCCCTGCCTGGAAACTGTACGCCGTCGCCGTAGATAAGTTGGAAATGAGAAGGGTCGTCTGGTTCCCTTCTACCAACATCGCCGATGAGTTCGAGACATTGAAATGTCCGCTTGTTCCTGTCGAAATCATCAAGACCGTGTTAAACGAGTTCCCGTTACGGCCTAACGTGACTGAAATGGAGGGTGTGAATATGCGGAAACTTGTCGGTGTCGGCGCAGCCACAAGCGTTCTGGTTGAAAGTGTGACAACCACCGACTGGGTCGTAGCGCCCGCTGTGGAATCTCTAGCGCCCGCCTGAATTCCGTAGACGGTATTCAAGCTGAGGCCAGTGATAGACAAGGTTGTGTTGGCTCCCGCAACAATGCCTATAGAAGAGTTCGCCACATCAAAGTGTCCGCCCGTCCCAGTGGAAACAGAGATCACAGTACCGACGGGGTTTGTATTGGCGCCCAACGTAACACTGACGCTGGTTGCAAACACCTGGAAGCTGGCCACAATCGGCGGCGCCGCTAGAGTATTTGTGGATGCGGTCACCGTCACGGTTTGAGTCGCGGCTCCGGCTGTACTGTCTCTAGCTCCAACCT
>JACPSV010000057.1:0-4283 GCA_016193115.1 Elusimicrobiota bacterium | reverse complement strand
AACCGTTGCAGTCGTTAAATTGGTGATCGCCAGTGTCGTATTGGCTCCGGAAACAATGCCATTAGAAGAGTTGGATACATTGAAATGACCTCCCGTCCCGGTAGAGATTGTTATCGCGGTCCCATCTGGATTCCCATTGGACCCCACAGTCACTGTAATGCTCGTCACAAACACGCGGAAACTCGAAACCGTCAGCGACGCAGCCAGAGTGCTTGTCGAAGCCGTTATACCTGTAGTCTGCGTAGAAGCTCCAGCGGTGCTATCATTTGTCCCGGCCTGGAAAGCATAAACTGTTGCTGTGGAAAGATTGGAGATCAAGAGTGTCACATCCCCGCTGCCTACAATACCTTTAGAAGAGTTGGACACCGCATAGTGGCCGCCCGTCCCAGTAGAGATTGTGAGCGTGGTTCCCGCAGGGTTCCCATTCGCGCCCAATGTCACGCTGATACTCGTTGAAAATACCCTGAAACTTGTGATCGTAGGCGCTGATCCCAACGAATTCGTAGAAGCTGTAATAATCGTAGTCTGCGTAGAAGCGCTGTTACTGCTATCGTTCGCGCCAGACTGGAACCCGTATGCCGAATTTGCGGTCAATCCCGTAATCACTAACGTCACATCCCCAGTTCCTACAACACCTTTAGAAGAGTCAGAGACCGCATAGTGACCGCCTGTCCCAGTAGAGATTGAAAGAGTGGTTCCCGCTGGGTTCCCGTTCGCGCCCAATGTCACGCTGATGCTCGTTGCAAATACCCTGAAACTTGTGATTGTAGGATTGGCGGCTAACGTGGTCGTAGAGGCCGCCACCGTCGCAGACTGCGTGGCTGCTCCTGCCGTGGAGTCTCTGGCTCCACCTTGGAATCCATACCCACTATTGGCTGTCAAACCCGTGATCACCAAAGTCACGGATCCACCGGAGAATAGCCCCGCAGAGGAATTCGCGACCGCATAGTGACCGCCCGTCCCAGTGGACACTGCAACGACCGTTCCATCCGGGTTAGTGTTCGCTCCTAATATAATGGTTGCACTGGT
Organism: Elusimicrobiota bacterium; assembly: GCA_016193115.1. Classification (GTDB taxonomy): domain Bacteria; phylum Elusimicrobiota; class Elusimicrobia; order 2-02-FULL-39-32; family 2-02-FULL-39-32; genus JACPSV01. The sequence continues at coordinate 3,254 of JACPSV010000057.1, read as the reverse complement.
CGCAAATACCCTATAACTCGTGACCGTAGGCGACACCGCTAGAGTGCTTGTAGAAGCCGTTATAATCGTAGTCTGTGTTGAAGCGCCGGCAGTACTATCATTTGTCCCGGCTTGGAACGCATACGCTGTTGCCGTGGAGAGATTGGAGATCACTAATGTCACATCCCCGCTACCTACGATACCTTTGGAAGAATTGGTTACCGCGTAGTGACCGCCAGTCCCTGTAGAGATCGTGAGCGTGGTTCCCGCGGTGTTCCCGTTTGTTCCCAAAGTCACGCTAATGCTCGTGGTAAAAACTCTGAAGCTCGTGATTGTGGGCGCCACTCCTAACGTGCTTGATGTCACATCCCCGCTACCTACGATACCTTTGGAAGAATTGGTTACCGCGTAGTGACCGCCAGTCCCTGTAGAGATCGTGAGCGTGGTTCCCGCAGGGTTCCCGTTCATACCCAACGTCACGCTGACGCTAGTCGTAAATACCCGGAAGCTCGTGATTGTAGGATTCGCCGCCAGTGCAGTAGTAGACGCTGTCACGGTCACAGACTGTGTCGCTGCTCCTGCCGTCGAGTCTCTGGCTCCCCCTTGGAACCCATACCCGCTATTCGCCGTCAATCCTGTAATAACGAGTGTAGCAGACCCGCCAGAGAATATTCCTGCAGAGGAATTCGTGACCGCATAGTGACCGCCCGTCCCTGTGGACACTGCCACGACCGTTCCATCCGGATTGGTGTTCGCTCCTAATGTAATGGTTGCACTGGTCGCAAATACCCTGTAGCTCGTGACCGTAAGCGACACTGCCAATGTGCTTGTAGAGGCCGAAACAACCGTAGTTTGTGTAGACGCGCTTCCCGTACTATCATTCGTCCCTGCTTGGAACCCATACACCGTCGCCGTGGAAAGATTAGAGATCACTAACGTCACATCTCCAGTCCCCACAATACCTTTAGAAGAATTGCTCACCGCATAATGTCCGCCTGTTCCCGTTGAGATCGTGAGCGTGGTTCCCGCAGGGTTCCCATTCGCACCCAATGTCACGGTGACGCTCGTTGTAAACACACGGAAACTTGTGATCGTAGGATTTGCCGCCAATGTGGTCGTAGAAGCCGTCACGGTCACAGACTGTGTCGTTGCGCCCGCTGTATTGTCTCTCGCCCCGCCCTGGAACCCATACCCACTATTAGCCGTTAATCCTGTTATCGCCAACGTCGCAGAACCGCCTGAAAATATTCCCGCTGAAGAATTGCTTACGTCAAAATGTCCGCCTGTCCCTGTGGACACGACCACAGATGTCCCATCCGCTAAACTATTCGCCCCCAAAGTAATACTCACACTGGTAGCAAATATCCTATAGCTCGTTAATACGGGCGACACCGATAGAGTGCTGGTAGAANNTTGAGGTCGTATCGTGTGTGCCGGCCTGGAACCCGTACACCGTCGCCGTGGATAGATTAGATACCGCCAACGTCACATCCCCAGTCCCTACAATCCCTTTAGAAGAGTTGCTCACCGCGTAGTGACCGCCGGTTCCTGTGGAGATCGTAAGCGTGGTTCCCGCTGGGTTTCCATTGGCTCCTAACGTCACTGTGATACTTGTGGTAAACACCCTGAAACTTGTGATCGTTGGAGGCGCAGACAATGTGGTCGTAGAGGCCGTGATCGTTGTACTCTGCGTAGAAGCTCCTACGGTACCATCGTTTGTCCCGGCCTGGAACCCGTACCCGGAATTTGCAGTCAGACCTGTAATCACCAACGTCACATCCCCGCTGCCCACAATGCCCTTGGAGGAGTTTGTGACCGCATAGTGCCCGCCGGTTCCCGTGGAGATCGTGAGCGTTGTTCCAACGGAGTTTCCATTCCCTCCCACGGTTACACTGATACTCGTTGTAAAAACTCTGAAACTTGTGATTGTTGGAACTATGGACAACGTGGTGGTGCCGATCTCGAGTACGTTACCGGCAACGCTCTGCGTGGACGCCCCTCCCGTGCTATCAAATGCTCCTAAATTCAGACTGTAACTAGTGTTCGGCACCAACCCGCTGATCGTCATCGTCGTGAGCTGTCCCGCTCCGGAGACCACCCCCACCGTAGAGCTCGCCACTCCAAACGCATTCGTGGATATGGATAATCCCGTCCCCGCTGGATTTGTGTTTGGATTGATGTTCACTACGATGGACGTCGTAAATACCTGGAAGCTGGAGACCAGAGGCGCTACCGCCAACGTGCTTGTAGAGGTTGTAACAATCGCTGCCTGTGTGGATGCGCTTCCCGTACTATCGTTTGTACCGGCCTGGAACCCATAGACGGTTGCCGTAGAAAGATTCGAGATCGCCAACGTAACATCACCGCTCCCCACAATCCCTTTGGAAGAGTTGCTCACCGATCCCTTTGGAAGAGTTGCTCACCGCATAGTGACCGCCGGTCCCTGTAGACAGTGTGAGCGTGGTTCCCGCTGGGTTCCCATTGGCCCCCAACGTCACTGTGATACTGGTGGTAAATACCCTGAAACTTGTAATCGTAGGAGGCGCTGATAATGTGGCCGTAGAAGCCGTTATTGTTGTTGATTGAGTTGATGCGCTGGCCGTGCTATCGTTCGCCCCAGCCTGGAAACCGTAGGTTGTTGCCGTAGACAGATTGGAGATCACCAACGTCACATCCCCGCTACCCACAATACCTTTGGAGGAGTTAGCGACCGCATAGTGGCCGCCGGTCCCCGTGGAGATCGTGAGCGTTGTTCCAACGGAGTTCCCATTCCCGCCCACAGTCACACTAATACTCGTTGTAAAAACCCTGAAGCTTGTAATTGTTGGAGCTATAGCCAACGTGGTGGTGCTGATCTCGTTACCGGCCGCGCTCTGTGTGGAAGCTCCTCCTGTGCTGTCAAACGCTCCTAAATTCAGGCTATAGGCTGTGTTCGGTATCAGCCCGCTGATCGTCATCGTCGTCAACTGTCCTGCTCCGGACACCACTCCTACCGTAGAGCTTGCCACTCCAAACGCATTTGTGGATATGGATAAACCTGTTCCTGCGGGATTTGTGTAAGGATCAATATTCACCACAATAGAAGTAGTGAATACCTGAAAACTGGAAACCAGAGGCGCTACCGCTAACGTGCTTGTAGAGGCCGTGACAATCGTAGTTTGTGTAGACGCGCTTCCCGTGCTATCATTCGTCCCAGCTTGGAATCCATACACCGTCGCCGTAGATAAATTGGAGATCACTAACGTCACATCCGCGCTGCCCACAATTCCTTTGGA
>JACPSV010000290.1 GCA_016193115.1 Elusimicrobiota bacterium | reverse complement strand
CGATGGCATATACAGATTGTGATGTAGACTGAGATATCTTAAGATTGGCCGGAACATTCGTCAAAAACTGGTGCAATTGGTTCATTAAAGACTGAGCAAAATGGATCAGCGCCTGGATAATATCGGGTACGTATTGGCTTAAGAGGGGCCACAACCCGTAAACTCCCATGACCAGGGAGACAATTCCCACTGTCGTCACTAGAAGGAGTTTCATGTCAATTTTTCCATCCCGCATTGCGCCTCTCGCCAAGAAATATGTTGCCACGACAAATATAATCGCAGATAGAACAACTTCGCCGAGGAGAGCCGCGAAAAACCAGAAAGCATCCTGATGCGTCGCGCCCGTCAGCGAGAACGCGAGACGAACCGCAATCAAACCCATTAATATCTGAGTCGGACTAACTGCTAAGGTGTCTGAAATACTCCCATCCGTCGTGTCTGCGGACCGATCTGCTATTTTTGAATCGGGCGCCCGGCCGGATGTTTTTGGTGATTTTTGGTCATTTTGTGTATCCTTACCAGGGGTGTCCGTTTTTGATTGAGATTCCTTTTCCCAGATTTGTATTAGATGGCGGAGAGAATCTTCCGACATAAGATCAGGTATAATCAGATGAGATTTAATTTCGGGAGTTATGAAACCGTGTCCAGACAGCCAAAAGGCAACAAGAGTGCTTAATCTAGGCGTGTCGTTTATGGAAAAATCAGACTTGAACAAATCAGAACGTTTTCGAATGTCTTTTGTGAGTTGGTCAATCTGATCTTCACTCATGTTTTGAAATAAACCGATTAGTGCATCTAGATGGCTTGGGTTCTGTTCGCTTTTGAAAAAGGGTTTAACCAAATTGATCGGGGGTATGGTTAGCAGGACTTTGCGAGCGGAATGAGGTATTTGTTGACCATTTAGAAGTTGATCTTCATACATCTCTTCGAGCATTTGGTCCGGGGGCTTATTTTTTGTGGTTATTTCCGTTACTTCTGATTGGGATCCGGTTGATTTACTGACCATCTCTTGGATTTTCCGAAGTCCCACTTTTCTACGCACAAAAATAGCGGCGTGAGGATGTCTTTCCTGGGAATCCTTGATGGAATCTGCCACAGCATAATCGCTTAGTATTGCTGAAGCGACGCGCCCCCGAAGATATAAATTCATATATTGGAAGAACAAAACTTCGTCTCTCTGGAAATACAGCGCTCTCATGGCGTCGAGATAGGCATATTCTGATCTTATATCTAACAACATGCTTTCAAGCGGTGCCCATTTGATAATGACGTGGATATTGGGATGTGAAGCAAGGTAGGGAAAAAGCGAGCTAGAGTCATTGGGAAAATACTGACGGGCAAATTCTATTGCCTTGTTGCCCGACACCAACTCCAACTCATCCGCTTTCAAATATGCATTCAATCTCTCATGGCTCAAAGGATTGTCTAACGTTTGTGATGTAGGGAATTCCCAGCCATGGTCTTGAAAATACTCGCGAGCCCTCGCGGGACTAAATGTATTTACTAGTATCATTACCACGTCTCTATGATTTTTAGATGCATCGTCCATCTTTTGTAAGAACTGTTTATTAGATATATCGAGAGAGTCACGGACATAATTCTCTGTGAACCAAACGATCTGATCCTGGGGCTTGGGGTAGAGGAATTTATAAGCAGATTCAACGGGTTTCCATAGAAGCAAAGAAGACATCAGTACTATTCCAGCAACCAAGGCCACTTTCTTTAGAGAAGTTCTTTTGGAAAACGGGTCTAAACCGTTCTCTAACCTACGAATCATGTCCTCGAGTTCCGGAATAGAATCCTCTCCTTCATCGAGTCCATCTTCCTCCTCCTTCGGTTTTCCTGGTTTACCTGGGAGTATAGGTAGAAATATGAAACCGTAAGGAGACTCTCCGGGAATAGGATTTTCTCGACTCATGGATGTAAGTATATCGTGGGATGTGAGTACCCCTTCGCTCTGACCTTGACTTTGTGCGGGAGGCGGGTTTTCCTGGGATGGGCTGGCAATGGGAGTGGGCGTCGGTGTTGGTCTGGAAGTGGGTGTGGGTCTGGCCAGAATCGGAGGAAGTGTGGGCGGAACCGGACGAGGTACGGGAGTGGCTTGCGGTGATCTGGTTGGGGTCGGAGCGGGTCCGGGTGTAACCTGCGGTAAGCTGGTTGGGGAAACAGTTGGAGCGGGATTAGGAGTGACTTGCGGTAAACCAGACGGGGTAACTAATGGAATTGGGGTGGGAGGTATTTGAGGCTGGGTGGAGTCCGACGCTCGAGGAATGGGCGTGGGATTTGATTCCGTTGGTTTACGTTGGGCAATGTCTGGAGAAATTTGGGCTTGGTTGGGAGAAGGAGTCTGTGGGGTTACAACAATGGGTGTGGGAGTCGTTTGAGGCGTTTCTGTGCTTGGGGGCAGAGGAGGATTGACGCAAGCGGTCACCGCCAAAACCAGAGCCGTGAGCGGAGAGTACTGCTTTCTTGGGGCGAAACTGTAGATCGCCGCGAGAATGAGAATCACTCCTATCGCTAGAAAAAGAGTTGAGATCATTGGGTCGGAGGGCCAATAAGATCCTTGCATAAGGTTGGAGAGATAAGTCAGGGATAACGCCGTGGTGATTTGCTTGCTATGATCGTTCAGCCAAATGACAAACGAAATGACCGGATTTCTCTCTTCCGGCGGCTTTGAAATTGAAGAT
>JACPSV010000289.1 GCA_016193115.1 Elusimicrobiota bacterium | reverse complement strand
TTGTTTCCAAACCCGTCGTCCATCACAGTTATTCCGGGGGTTGTGTTCACCGCGCCAGTCAGAATCCCTTTTATCGGGTCGTAGCTGTAGGTGACTACACTATCCACAGACCCTTCGGTAAGAGAATGACTTCCGTCCATGTTTACAATGTCAGTATGGCTTGTGACTGTCTTCACTTTTGCCTGGCCATTGAGAATTTCATAGACCTGCGTACTCTGGGATGAAGTTCTGTTTCCAAACCCGTCGTCCATGACAGTCACTCCTGGCACCGTATTCTCAGCCCGCAGTAAAATGCCTTGGGCGTCGTAGAAATAGCTTACTACACTGTCCACAGACCCCTCACCCTCCCCTCTCCCTAAAGGGGAGAGGGACGAGGATAGAGAATGGCTGCCATCTATATTACGGATATCAGCGCGCGTTTTAACGCTCGCAATTTTCGCCTGGCCGGCTATAATCGCGTAGGTCTGCGCAATTGCGGAGGTGGTCCTGTTCCCAAACCCGTCGTCCGACACCGACTCTCCACTCCCAAACGCTCCCGTCAACCGTCCTACGCGGTCATAGAGATAGTTCACTGTCATGGCTTTTCCCTGCGCCATCCCGTCTCCGTTCATCCACCCCATGGCGCTAAAAGATCCGTCCAGATTCTCTGTATTGGAGGAATTGAGACTCTTGGATATTTTTGCCTGACCGTTCACGATCTCAAACTCTTGCGTGATATTGGAACGGGTGACATTTCCAAACCCATCGTCCGCAATGGAACTCCCGCCCCCATTCGCCATTGCCACGCTGCCTAAAAATTTCTTCCGGCTAGCATTCGCAGGAATTCCTTCCTCCCCGTAGTAACGGTAACTGACTTCCATCGCTGTCCCTTTCCCTTCCAGTCCCATCCAAGATTTGGAACCGTCCACATTCTCCGTCTTGGATGCGGTACTGCTTTTGGATATCCGCGCCTGCCCGTTTATAATCCCAAATTCTTGGGACGTCTCAGAGGTCGTTATATTGTTAAACCCATCGTCTGAAATCGCCTTCCCTCTGCCTGCGGCTCTGGCCACAGTTCCTAAATATCTCTTGAATGTCCCCTCCGGAGAAAGTCCCTGTTCCCCATAATACTCATAATCCACCACCATCGCTTCCCCTTTACCTTCCATCCCCATCCAGGACTTGGATCCGTCCACGTTTTCAGTTTTGGATGCAGTCATGCTGCGAGAAAGTTTAGCTTGCCCGTTCAATATCTTGAAATCCTGCATAATTGAGGAATTTGTGAGGTTGCCAAACCCATCGTCCGATACGGACTGGCCGTTCCCAGACGCTTTGGCTACAGTTCCCAGAAACCTTCTCTGCGATTTGTCCGTGGGAAAACCGTCTTCCCCATAGTAACGGTAGTTGACTTCCATCGCTTGTCCTTTCCCTTCCAGTCCCATCCAGGATTTAGAACCGTCCAGATTTTCTGTCTTGGAAGCGGTCACGTTTTTCACCATCTTCGCCTGCCCGTTTAGGATCATGAAATGTTGCGTGATTAAAGAATAGGTGATATTCCCAAACCCATCGTCGGACAAGGATGCGCCTCTACCAAAAGATTCCGCTACAGCGCCCTGATATCGTTTCCGGCTTCTATCCACCGCAAATCCTTCTTCGCCATAGTACCGGTATCTCACTTCCATCGCCTGTCCTTTACCTTCTTCGCCCATCCAGGATTTGGATCCGTCGGAGTTCAAAGTCACGGAGCTGGTGACACTTTTAGACAGTTTCGCCTGACCGTTCAATATCTTATATTCCTGAATGATGTTGGAATTGTTTATGTTCTCAAACCCATCGTTACTTTGGCTCGTCCCAATTCCTTTAGCGGCTGAAAGTTTGCCGTTAGCTTCATAGAAATAGAATAGGGTCATTTCCTGATGAGAGATGGAACCATCCAGATTCACCGCGTCCGACTCGGTTAGGGAAGAAGCCAGCTTGGCCTGACCTCTCAATATAAAGTAGGTTTGGGTGATGTTTCCTGAAGAGAGGTTCCCAAACCCATCATCCGAAGTTACGGTTCCGCCGCCCGCCGCTTTTTCTAATCTTCCTCGGGAATCATAGGTGTAGGTGACCGTGACGTCTTGAATTTGGGAGGATCCGTCCATGTTGCTATCTTCAAACCGCGCGTTATCGGTATGCGTTTTAGATTCTACGAGAAGGGCTTTCCCAAACCGTTCAATCAACTTGGAATCGTAGGTTTGCGCGATCACGGCTTTGGTGATGTTTCCAAACCCGTCGTCACCGTTCACAAATCCCGATCCGCTCGCGGCCGCTAGATGACCTTTTTCATTGTAAGTGTATTCCACCGTCATTTCCTGGTGGCTGGAAACGCCGTCCAATCCTCCCGGAACAAGGTTTCCATTCTCATCATGCGCGTTGTCCGTGACGGTGACCGTCTTTGTCATCAGAGCTCTGCCGAACTTTTGGATCAGGACGGGATCATAGACTTGAGAAATCGTCCCTTGAATTTTGTTGCCAAACCCGTCGTCAGAAACAAAGGTCCCGTTTCCTTGGACAGTAACTAGCTGGAGAGTGTTGGTATCATAATGATTGGTTGACGTGATGGTCTGGTCTTGAATGGAACCATCCAGATTCATGTTGTGCGACTGAGAAATGGACTGAACCATCTTG
>JACPSV010000056.1 GCA_016193115.1 Elusimicrobiota bacterium | reverse complement strand
TGTTGAATATGCTCCAATCGCTAGCCTCTCTCAAAGGGCCCTTTTTTAAGTTGTAATAGAGGTCTGTGACCAGTGGAATAAGTACCAGAAATATCCATACGGTGAGGACAATGATGAACTGCAAAATGTGAAGACTGTAAGATAGGGGGTCGCTGCTCGAGAGGATGCTGTGGAATGACCTGACCGCGGATAGGCCTGTGAGAAAGGTTAAGAAAATTGGGACTATTTGTATGACTCCGGCCAGACGGATGACCGCTTTTCTCCTGCTCCCAATTTTTCCAATGGACCCAACCGGTTTGGAATGAACCAAAGTATAAATTTTATCTCCAAATTTAAAATTCCCAACTTGCAGCATGTATAGAATTCCAATAGGTATTCCCACGAGAACATGGCTCAGTTCATGATTAAATGCTCCAACTTTCCTGAAGAATCCTTTCAATGGAGTCAGAGAAAACGTTGAGGGATCGTCATCGGTAGGATTGTATTCATTGGGGGTGGCGTCTTCTGCGTCATTTTCACCCGCTGACGGACTAGTTCGCTGTCTGCGTTCGTTTGCTCTTCTTAGGGATTCGATTGCGAGATCGAAGACGGATCTGTCCGGCATATGATAGGAAACGCCTAAAATATGAAATACTGAAGACGCTATTTGAGTGAAAACATAGGCTCCAATTTCTTCATCGCTGTTGCTGAGCTGCTTAGCGTTGTCCGCAAATTGGTTTCCAGAGAAAGTGAGAGATCCTGGCAATCCCACTATCCCCATTGCCTCTATTTTTCTCGTCAGCGCCTTAGATGGGGTTGACTCATCCGATTTTGGGAACAGGATCGCTTTCACGCCCGCAAGAGCAAGTTTGTTTAGAGATTCGTCACTCAAGTGTGAGGCGGCAGGGAAAAAGAAATCCACCTCTTGAATACCTGATTCTGATACTTCAGGCAAATTCAAGAGATCATAGCTTGCATGGGAACGGTTCGGATCTACGATCAGGAGATTCTTTTCTGAGACATCTTCATCAAATTCAGGATAGAGCGCCGCAAAATGGTCCAGATATTCTTGATTTCGATCGGTCACAATGACTTTCGCTCCGTTCCTCAAAAAGTAGACGATCAAATCCGCTGTTTCTTGATTGACACTCTCAAACACAACTGTCTTACCGTTTAGAGTGGTGTTTCCGGGAAAGAAATGGAATAGAAGAGCTTCCATAGCTGCCCCAAAACCAACCATTTCGTAACTGCGCGAGGGATGATTTAGTATCTTAGCAGGTTCGGGACGATGATCCTGTAAAGACGCCGGTTCCGCATCCAGAATGCCCATGTTTTGCAGAAGAGTGCGTCTGTCAATTCCAAGTCCTTTCGCTGTCTGATCCACCCAATCTTCAAATTGTTGCGGTGTTAAATGTTCCGGATCTCTTGTCTCCTCTCCTGCCGAGAACGCATCCAGCAACTCCAGAAGCCCCTGCGGCGGTTCGCCGATGGCAAGAGGATCCAATTTTTCCTGAACCCGAAGGGCGAACGCCTGCATGCGCTCTTGTCGGGATATCTCTTGGATGGCGATTTGTTCACGGAATGCGGAACGGAAAAGGATGGAGGCGTTTTTACGGGCGGCAACATTTTCTAGAAACTTGCGGGCTCTTTCTCCTAGGGTTGTATTTTGTAGACTAGCCGCCAGAATTCTCTGAACGATTGCCCCGGCCATTCCATTCGACAAGACCTTGTCGGGCAAACTTGCCAAACGGCTGAGAAGAATTTGAATTTCGACCCATTCTTCTTCTCCATGGGTTTGGATATAGGACTGGAGGGATTGGGTGGCCGTGAAACGGCCTACCCAGCTAACATTCAGAACCTGTTGCAAATGATGGAACAGGTTGGTCCGAGAGGTTCTGTTGGATGGGGACGGCTCCGTCCCCACGACCGTCTGGGCTGCCGGATGACCCAACCGGGCCGCATGGATGAATTTGATGTTCGCCCGAACACGAGCTTGTTCTGACGGATCATTTTCCAAAATTTCCTTACCTTCATAGTAAATCCGGGATGCGGTGACGCGTCTTGCAAGATCACTGTACGATTTCCGTGTAGCAAGGTCTAAAGCATCGGAGTAGTACCCTTTCAAATAGTTATACCGTCCTCCGATATCGCCGAGAAATTCTGCGATCTTCAGAAGAACTTCTCCCCTCTCCTCGCCCTCATATCCTTTGGCAGTATAATCTGCCAGTTGTGAAAAGTATGCTTTTAGAGGGGTCTCAAAAACGATGGGAACGATCAGAACATTTCCGGAAGGTTCAATGACCAAAACGGGGATCTTCACTTCCTGGCCATCTTTCAAAATTTCTATCCTGCTGAGTTGACGGAGATAGTGATGCCCACCCACATGAATTAAAGAGGGGGAAGTCACAAGGGTTAGGTTATAAAGTCCGCCGGCGATTCTTTCCTTTTTGATAATACGCGCTTCCGGACTAGCGGCCTGAATGCCTTCGGAGGCAGCGACGCCTGAAATCTCCCTCCCTTGGAAATCAATCTCCCTGTACGCCATGCGCACTTTGGCCGTTGCGGAGGCCATCGTTCCCGCCCCAAAGGAGATATCTGCTCTGCCGGCAGCGATCTCATGGACAGAAAGAACATCATCTTCGGAAACCAAATTGATCCAACCCCCATCCCAGTTTATGAGCACAATGGATCCTTTCGGACGAAGACTCAGTTCCTCATTGAGACGGTCCAAGCGGATGTCAGGATTGAGAGAAACGGTTCCATCTCTCCCTCTTCTAAAATAGGGAATCAGATTATCCGGAATGTTTGAGGATTTGATTTCTAGAGCCTGCAATGTGTCATTGATCAGATTGCGATGGGATTCCTGAACGACGATTCCCGTTACTTTCACTTTGGTAATTTTGTTGTTTCTATGGTGAGAAACAAGTTCCATGTTTCTTCTAACGAACTGGTCGGCAGGCAGATCCACGCGCACATTGCTGCCCAACACGCCAAAAACGCTCAATAGGGTTGTCTCGTCCGGAACGCGTACGATGGCGGGTTGACGGATCCCATACATGGCATTGATGGAATAGGAGCTGACGAGAGAGTTTCTTCCAAAAATGTTCAGGAAGAACGTGCTTGGCCCAGCATAGAAAGAAAGACGAGAGAGACCATAACGGCTGTTCTCCTCATTCTGATCGGATAAGTTGCCTTCCCGGGATTGATCGCTCAGGACAAAAGGCATCAGGTCGTAAAAGATATCTGTTGTTTTTCTTGCCGATCGGAACACGGGATTAGGATTGGTTCTCAAAGCAGGATATCTCCACACCTGAAACGCCTGAACAGCCGCTACCGGCAAAAGATGCGCGAGGTAATGTTTGTAGATTCTCGTATGTCTCATCCGTCCGGTGGGAGCATCGAACACGGGAATAGGCTCCTCAATCCGGGCTATCCGTACCAAAATATCGTTCAAACCTTCAGGATACATTCCCCGTATTTCTTTCATCAGCCCTTCACCCCAAAACTTAGGCGCTTGCAAGGTTGGTTGTTCCGGAAGCGGCCGATCGTCGGATTCCTCGCCGTCCCCGGGTTCAGTTGTATCTGATCCGGATGCTCGGATAGGGTTGAATAGATTGTTGGAGGAGTGGGGAAGAATGAGTGTCAGAAATCCCGCGAGCATGGGGATCATCAGCATCTCTAGCGCGCCTCTGGTTGACTGTGGTTCCGCACCCAGGGTTACAGATAGGACAAAACTTAAGAGAAAGACAATCAACCCTCCGTATCCAAAACCCCTTAAGAGTGTGGCCAGAATTTTTCTGTCGTTGTCGTTGTATTTTTGGTGTCCCGGGAGAGTCATCAAATAGGATTGCGCCCATTCAATGCCCAATGCTCCCGTCAGAACCGCTAAAGAGATTTTTATCCAGAGATCCAATGGAGTCAATGCCAAGATAGAAAGAAGAATAGCGGGAATGAACACGCCAACAATAAACTGAATTGTCCCTTCTTTCAAGGGATCCCAGAGTCCATACACCAGAGGATTCTCGCTCCCGCTTCCCGATGCGCGCAGATTTGGGTGGGAGTCCGATGTGTTGTTCAGATGTTTAGTCAGAAAACGTTTGAATCGGGTTCTCGGGAAAGTATCTGCAATCAACTCAGCTAGATAGGCATGGATTATGAAAAAAGTCAGGAAATGCTTGAGCCAACCCCATTTTTGGGCTATTTTTCTCAATCGGTAATCGACAAATATATGTCGAAAAGCATCCCGAAATTCAAAAAGAAGAAAATTTAGATCATTTTCTAGATCGGTCTGAGAAAGACCAAAGATTCCCCGCCGCCTTTCCTGTTTGGCAAGTCTCTTTGCTTCTTCCACTTTTTGAAGAAAAGTTCCGATCGTTTCATTTTCAGAAATCCCAACCGCTCTTTTCACAGCAGATTCTCTCATGACTAATTGCAATTCATACCTTCTGTCAAAGAATTCATAGAACCAATAAGGTTTGTGGCCTTCAATAAATCGAATAGCTACATTTGAAACGACATCCTCAACTGACATTTTTTTTTGCTCAGGGAGGAGTTCGTCAAGAGTAGGGTCGCGTTTTTTCATTCTCCGCCTGATTTTTGATATGGCTTTTATCAATGCGAGGAATTCATGATTGACATAGGTTTTCGTCAATTGGAATTCGTTGTCCTCAGTGATATAACCGTCACGTTTTGTAAACGCGGTATGATTTCTCGATAAAATTAAAGCATTTAGGGTTTTCCGATCTTTTGCGATAAGTTCATCCATGGACAACTTGGCGTATGGATTTATTATTTTAATCGCGAAATCGCGAGGATCGTCGAGGACGTCATAAAGCAGAAGATAACCATAGAGAATGGATACAACGATAAAAACGAGTTTAGCCAAACCAAGGACAGGTTTAGCCGGAGTGAATATCTCTATTCCTATTGCCACAAAAAATGTCAACACAAAGGTTACAGAGACTGCGACAGGCAATAGCACGGCCAGTATTTCTTTTAATTCATCGAAATTCATCCGGCCGCCGTTTCCATGAAGATTTTCGGTCTGTTGAGGAATGATGCTTTTCTCGTCATCCTCATTTTTTTCAGGGTCATTCCGGCGACCTGTCCCGAGCGCAGTCGAGGGGAAGGCGGAGTCATTTGATTCTTTAAATTTCGGCTCTTGTGTGAAATGTTTTAAGCGGATGTGGAGTGCGGCAACTCCTTCGGTTAGGGAACGGTATGCGGCGGTCAGGCGGTGCCAGCGGTTGTCCCTGTCCATGTACCATGCGCGTCCGCCTACGGTCACGATTTTGCCGACGCCGTATCGGGCGATCAAATCTTGGAGTTCGTTCAGAGACTGGATCCCGTTGAACGTTTCGTCGCGTCCATCCGTAAAAGCGTGAATTAGAACCTGGTCGCCTTTCAAACCGTAGGACGCGGCCATTTTTAGAATCTCTTCGATATGTTTTGTGGAGGCATGCACGAATTTCGTGGTTACCAGTCCCATCAGATGTAATTTTCCTTCTCCCTTTTGAGCGCGTTCCATCGCCTCTACCAAAGCGGGTTTGGTGTTGAAGGTTCCATCTTCTATGGCGCGGTCAATGAGAACCTTGTCCGAATCAATCCATCTTCCCGCGTCAATCAGAACATGACCAAACTCCGTTGTTCCTGCGATGCCTTTACCATATCCACAATATTCGCCGGAAGCCTGAATCGGCCGCGCCAAAACGCCCCATTTCCTCCGGAGAAGAGGATCCTTCACGAGACGATCCATCAGGAGCGGGCTTCCTTTACGCGAAGCAGCTTCTGCCATCGCATTTCCGGAAGTCTCCTCACGCACGCCATACCCATCCAAAAGAATGCGCAGGATCTTGCGGTTTCGATCCGGGATGATGGATCCTTCCAGAAGACTTTTCCGGTTCCAGCTCTTAGGAGATTCCAAACCGCGGAGACTTAGAAGGGTTGGAGCAACGTCTGCCAATGTAACGACCGAATCTTTTTTATCGGGTCGAATCACGACCGATTCTCCGGGTTTCAAACCCAGGATGATGAGGGGCACGGGATTGCTTGTATGGCCGGGGTTTGCTTTTATTTTTCCATCCTGCGTCACCACAAGTTCTTCCGCGTTTCCGTGATCGGCAGTGATCAGAATGGTGTATCCGCTATCCAGAGCTGCTGGAATTAATCTTTCTAACTCTTTGTCCAAAGTTAGGATGGCATCCACTGCTTTATCAAAAATCTTTGGTTTTGTGGTTGCATGACCGACCATATCCGCGTTGGCGTAGTTGACGAACATGTCTTCAACGTCTTCCCCGATTCCTCGAAGAAGTATTTCTGTGATCTCTGCCGCGCGCATTTGGGGCGCTTGGTCGTGGGTTCCCACCTTACGCGATTCCACCACGTGCATTTCAATTCCCAAATCTTCCCGGAGATAGGTGCGCACCGGAGCAGAAATAGCGTCAAAATGGTTTTGCGATGATTGCGTAAAACCCAGATTTTTACGTCCATTTTTGAACCAGGCAATGGCTTTGTGCTTTTCCGATTCTCCAACCACCCACTGACGAACTCCTGCTCGTCCTACGACTTCCGCGTACGTATCCAAAACCGGCGGCGGTTGAAATCCAATTGCGGCATGATCTTCAAACTTGCCGTCGTATTCCGTCATGGTCACCATATGGATTTGGGGATGGGGAACGTTGCCCAGCAACCCTCCGGTTTGATCTTCGGAAGGTATACCCAGAAATGCGGCAGTCAAAGGTTTGGCGCGGTCGGTGCGGATGTTCCAGTTAAGAACAGTGTCCCCGTCCTCTATCAGTCCGACGGGATGTCCTTTTTCATCCACTAATGAGATGGGGGGAATGCTTTGGTCGTCTAAACCGCCTTCGTGCAAGGCTTCCAACACTTCCGCCCAGGAATCCACTTCTATAATAGGGCCTTCTTGAGGTGACCGGTTCGAGAATTGGGCAAGAGACTCTTCCACTGCCGGCCCTTCCGGCATCGCCAGAATCGCCGCCAACTCTTTTGCCCGTTTGACGAGGTGACCTCTTCCAATTCCACCTGTTCCCGAGGCTCGAACAGGATTGAAAAAATTGTTGAGGGAGTGAGGAAGAAAAATGGCCAGGTAACCGGATAACATGGAGGGAATGAGAATTCCCAAAATGTGCGATGCCGGTTGGTAATCCACTCCACTCAGGATATGCCCTGCTGCGCCTAAAAGAAAGACCAGAAGTCCCGCATATCCAAAACCCCGTAAGAGTCCTACCAGGATTTTTCTGTCCTTCTCGCCATACTTCTGGTGTCCGGGAAAAGCCATGAGATACGGCTGTACCAGCTCAATTCCCAAGATTCCCGTCCCAGTGACCAGGGCTATCTTGACCCAAAAATTAAATGGGGTGAAGGACAAAGCAATGAGAACCATGGACGGCAGAAGGATGCCGGCCACAAACTGAATCATCGCTTCCTTCAACGGATCTACAAGTCCAAACATCCACGGATCCTTGCTCCCGCTCCCCGACGCTCGCAAAGGTGGTCGAAAGAGGGAACTTCCACTATATTCTCTATGCTTGTCATTCCGGCGAAAGTGGGTTTTCAAGAGGGTATGCAATTTCAGAGCAACGGAATGTGCTCGGTCAAGGATATTCTCGTTCTCCTGCGCTATCCCGAATGCCTCTTTGTCGCCATCCGATGGGAG
>JACPSV010000288.1 GCA_016193115.1 Elusimicrobiota bacterium | reverse complement strand
TTCCCTGTGAGAGGCGTTCACCATCTGGGCTGCATCGCCCGCGATCAAGAACCCGTCACTGTAAAGGGGAGGCATGGAATTGAATCCGCCTTCCGGAATGAGATGTCCGGAATATTCTACGGTTTGAGATCCCTGGATCAGTTTTTTCAAGATGGAATGGTTCTTGACCCGGTCTAAAAGTTCGTAGGGAGGGATCCCCTTCTTTTGAAAGTGGGACAATTTGCATCCCACACCCAGAGAGAGGGACTCCTGGTTTGTGTACAGGAAAGCGTAACCTAACATTCCTTCCGTGACGTTTCCAAAAATTTCAAACGTCGTTCCTTCGCCGTTCTCCAGACAGAACCGGTCTTCGATCTTTTCTCTGGGAAGAGATAACGTTTCCTTTACGGCTAACGCCACTTCTTCGGGTTTCCACTCGTCAATCAAGCCCGCTTTCTGCGCCAGAATGGAGTTGACCCCGTCGCAGGCAATCACGACGTCCGCCAGAATTTCGTCTCCCTCGCTTGTTTTGACTCCGCAAATCCTGCCGTTTTTTCGGACCACGTCCGTCACCAGCACGCCGGTATAAAGTTGAGCTCCCGCCTCTTCCGCTTTCTTGGCGTACCAGCGGTCAAAATGAACGCGAATAATGCTGTAACAGTTGTGGGGCTCGCGGTTCCAAAGTTTGGATTTAAATCCCAGGTGGAGAGCTGAATTTTCCGTGAGAAGCATCACCTTTTGTTCGGTGATGTGCCTCTCCACCGGCGGGGAAGGTTCTTTCCAGAATCCGGGAGCAATCTCGTCCAACATCTTGGTGTAGAGGATGCCTCCTTGGACATTTTTCGCTCCTGGGTATTCCCCTCTCTCCAGGAGAATGGCGCTCAGTCCTGCCCGCGCAGCCGTAATAGCCGCGCTTGTCCCCGCAGGGCCGGCTCCGACAATAATGGTATCGAACTTTTCTTCAGGCACTTTTTATTTCTCGAAGAGCTCTTTGTGTCGTTCGGGATATTTTGTTTTGAAGTCTGCCAGGAACTTTTTGCGCTGAGCGCTCCAGCTTGCGGCGGCGGCCCCTGTTTTCCGGCGTTTGGAATCTTCCACAATAAATTTCCAGATCTTTTTCCCTTCTTCCGTGGAAATGTTGCATCCCGGTTTAGCCATCATCCGCTTAATGTATCTCTGCCATATGCCGGATTCCGCTTGCCAGACTTGCTTGTCCTTAAAAATTTCCGGATTTGTCTTTTTGGCGGCTGCAATCTCTTCCGGTTTTAGATCCAGGAATTGGGAGTTGAGTGGGCGGGAAGGGGTATGGCATTTGGCGCATTTGTCCAACATCAGCTTGTACCCTGCCTGCTGTTCCGCCGAGTACTTGCTGACGTCTATCTTGTCCGGACCGAAATCGTTCGGGTAAGGGTTCTTCAGGGCTTTCTCTTTCTCGGCTTGCTCCGCGCTGATTTCACTCCATGCTTGGTGAACGGGAAAGGCCATTAAGCTCAAGCCAATGAACAGCCCTATTTTTTTATTCATGAACATCCTCCTATCTCAATATGAAACTATTGACTCCCGTATAAATAATGGATATACGTTCCGCTCATCCTGAGCTTGTCGAAGGATGAGCCATTCCGACGGTAGGCTCTCATGCTTCGACAGGCTCAGCATGAGCGGTGTTGTATCCATTCATTCTGCGAAGATCAATAAGTCTACCATACCTCGTCTTTGACCGCAATGCTTTGGAGGTAGGTCACAAGATTTTCCATCTCAGATCCTTTGATCCTGTCTTTGAAGCTGGGCATGTAGATGGGGGGGGTTGGTCCTTTAATATCTTCTTTCTCTTCTGGGTTCACCCCTTCCTGAATTTTTTTAACCAGCTCTGCGCGCGTAAATGTGCCCACCGTTTTCACCAGATCCGGAGCGCGTCCGCCCTGTTTGTTGAAAACGGGAATCCCGCTGTCGGCATTCTTGCCGTGACAGCCACCGCACCCATATTTCTGAAAAACATAGCGGCCGTGGGCAGTAGAGCTGGCAAATTGGGGTTCCGGAGTTTTTGCGGCCGGGATCCGGTACGTGTAAGGGATCATCTCTTTTTTAAGAGAGGTCACATAAGCGACCAAAGATTCCGATTCTTCCGGCGTGAATCCAAAGTAGGGCATACCGGTGGGCGCCACCGGCTGCGGATTTTTGGAATCGGGACTTAAATGACCTTCAGGGTCGCCGGGAGTCAGAGCGGTTGGGGCTGTCGTAAAATGGAGACGAATCCAATTCTCCAATGTTCTTTCTTCTTTCGTAATTAAACCGGACGTCACGGCATGGCCAAAATCAATTCGCGTGAGAGGTTTGACCGATGTTTCTTCCGCCAGGTCAGGAGCGATCGTGCCGCCTTCTCCGCGGACTTGATGGCAGCCGATACAACCGCTCTCCCGGAAAATTTGTTGACCCTTTTTGACGATTTCCATTCCTTCCACGTCCGGATGAGATTCATGGCATTTGTTGCAGGAAGCATAAATTAAGGGACCGGCTTTCATGGGTTGTTCCCAAAATTCGACCACATGCCATTTGTATTTCTTTTTCCACTCTGATTTTTGCGCCTCGTCTTTGGGCATGTGTCCTGCCCCGACGAAAGTCGTGGCCAGTCCTTGCCCTTCGTGGCAAATGGCGCAGCCGTATTTGTCAAACGGGTGTTTATCGTGGATTTTATTTTTGGGCGCTGCGAAAGGGTGTTCCGTAAAACCGTTGATCAAAGAAGCGTTGGTCAGGCCGTCGTAACCCACATGGCAGGTCAGGCATCGGTCCACGCGTTTAAGGTCCGTGGCCAGAATCTGTTTGATTTCCAGAGGTCGTCTGCGGACGGACCGGAGCAAATCTTTGAGAATGTCTTTTGATTCTCCCCGGTTCATTTTTTCTTTGATTTTGGAGATCTCCAGTCGTTTGTATTCTTTTTGGTAGTCTTTCCACTCGCGCTGAACGTCTTTAAGAACGGCGTAGAGAAACATAAACAACACCAGAAAGTTGAAGAGAAAAAAAAGATTCCTAAGCGTAAAAAATTTGTTGAAAAAGGCTTCCCTAAAACTCATGGCGTTAGATATTAAAACCAAACTGGGGGATACTGAATATGTATTTGATGTTGAATCCCAGCCTCAATCCAACTTTCAAGAGTACGCCCACCATCATCAAAAGGAAAAGCATGGAGATGACATAGCGCGGCCAAGAGAGGTCTCGGATATATCTCTGAGGCACGAGTATTCCCATGATGTAATAAAGAGCGGCGGCAAAAACGACCCAAAATATCTGTTCCCAACCCAAAGTTTGACCTGTCCAGACTTCAAACCTGTTCGCCAGAACCAGTTTCAGAACGATTGAGAAAAGGGCGATCGCGCCAATCCCTATCCAACAATACTTTTTGAAGGGAATTTCTTTCCGGATCCATCGAGGAAGAATGATCCCGCCCAGAAAGTAGATACCTAAGAGAACAGACCCCACCAGATTCGAAGGGCTCCACGTGGGCGGCGGGGGAGGCTTGTGGTGCATCCAGTCTTCCCATGGCCAATACCATGCCCAGTTGGGGCCGCGCAGATAGGTGCCAATCACGATTAAAATGAACCAGAGGGCGATCCCAAACAGAAAAAAAGTGTTCGCGAACGGTCTTTCTTTGAGGGAATAAAAACCCACCCCATTCAGATTGTTGTCCAAATAAGGGATCGCCATCAGCCCAATGACGATGAGTGTGGGCAAGACCACGCCGGCTATCCAGGGATCAAAATAGACCAAAAGTTCCTGCAATCCTAAAAAGTACCAGGGCGCTTTGGCGGGGTTCGGGGTTACGTTTACGTTGGCTTCTTCTTCTAAAGGAGCTTGCATAAAAATCGCCCATGCGGTTAAAAGAGCCAGAGCCGCCATGGCGTAAAGATATTCCCGCACCACCAGATTGGGCCATACGTCCACTTTCTCTTCGTTTTTGTTTTTTAAGTCCAGAGGCGCGGCAGAAAATCCGTCTTTGCGGATTCTCCAGAAATGCACAATCAGAAAAATACCCGTGATGAAAGGAAAGGCAACGCAGTGCAGAACGTAGAACCGCAGGAGAGCGCTTTCGCCTACATAAGTCCCGCCTAAAAGCATGAATCGGGCGTCATTTTTGATGTTGACAATGGAGAAGGGACCTTCTGCCCCTAGGATGGGCGTGTTGGACGCCATGTTGGATCCCACCGTGATCGCCCAGATAGCAATTTGGTCCCAGGGAAGCAGATAACCGCTGAAAGAGAGCAGGAGAGTGAGAACCAGCAGGATCGTTCCTACAACCCAATTGAATTCCCTGGGAGATTTGTAGGAGCCGGTCAGAAAAACGCGAATCATGTGAAAAATTGTGATGATCACCATCAGATGGGCGGCCCAGCGATGAAAATTTCTCCAAAAGGATCCCATTGTGACCACGTATTCCAGATCTTTGATGTCTTGATAGGCCAGGTGCACGGTTGGACGGTAATAAAACATCAGCAGGACGCCGGAAAGAGTGAGCACAAAGAAAAGACCAAAGGAAAGTCCGCCTAACCCCCAAGTATACGTGAAACGGACGGCTCGTTTGCGCAGTTTTGCCGGGTGCAAATGGAGCCAGACGTTTCCAATGATGTGTTGTGCGCGGTCGCGGGCCGTGTCATGCCATTTCCCGCCCCGAAACATGGATCTCCAAATGGGATGTTCGAGAATTTCCTTTTTCACAGTCTCAAAAGAAAGTTTCATGGTTGTAAATTCGGGTTCAAGCTTCTTGGAGCGGAATCAGAAACTGCTTATTTTCTCTGAATCCGGGACGGGTCTCGAGGATGGATTTGTCAATCAGGATTTCGCCTGTCGGCAGCAATGCGATTGCGCAGCGGTTCAACGGTTTGGGCGCGGGACCCGCGATCACATCCCCATCTACCGTAAAGTTGGAGCCATGGCAGGGACATTTGAACCTTTTCTCAGCGTCAAACCAGTTGGGCGTGCATCCTAAATGCGTGCATCGGCCCCAGAGAGCATAGACTGATTTGGATGTCTTTACAATCCAAACCCGCTGTTCTTTCATCCATTTGGTGGTGACTCCGATTGGATAATCCTCAGGCCTTCCGGCCTTAAACATTTGGGGGGACTCGTACAAAATGTTGGGAAGCATGAACCGGCCCATGGCTGCCGCGCTGCCGGCCAAGAAAGCGGCGAAAGCGGTCCAGCCGACCCAAAGAAAGTCGCGGCGCGTGCTCTGAACGGACGTTGGCGTCGGCGTTGGGTTGGAGATTGGCGCGGGCGCTACAGGATTTGTTTTAGTTTCTTCTGCCATGATTTTATAAAGGCATTATTAGATAAAATTTACTATTTTCTGTCAAATAGGGCGATTAAAATGGTTCATCGCCTTATCCAAACCGGTTGTGAGAATCATTTCGATCGCGGAAGAAGCGGTTTCAATGGCTTGGCGAACCATCTCCCAATCCCCTTTGGAAAAGGGTTTTAAAACAAACTCAGCCGGATCTTGATCTTTAGGAAGCGGCCCAACGCCAATCCTCAGACGGGGAAACTGCTCCGTTTGGATGCGCTGAATGACGGATTGCAGTCCCTTATGGCTTCCGGCAGAACCTTGTTTGCGGATACGGATCGTTCCCAGGTTGAGATCAAAATCATCGCTGCAGATCAGAATCTCAGGCGGGGAAACGCTCTTCTCCCTGAGAAGTTGCGAGACCGCTTCTCCGGAAAGGTTCATGTATGTCTTTAAGCGCACGTACGATGGTTGGGAATCGGTCCACTCATACCCATCGTTCTTCTTCCAGCGCAAACCTTTTCTTTCCGCCAGGAAACCGACGGTTTCCCGCCCCAAATTATGAGGAGTGCCTTTATAGGAACTGCCGGGGTTCCCTAATCCGATGATAAACCGTATCTGAAACAGGTTATTTCGCGGGTGGGGCGGCGGTTTTAGCTGGGGAGGCTGCGGGCTTCTCGCCAGGTTTGGCAGGGGCTGCCTCTGCCTCTTCTTCCGGTTTCTTTCCCTTGGCTATGACTTCCGGTTCTGTGGTCGCAGGCGCGGCGGCCGCAGTTGTTTCTTCCAGAATAGTGGGCGCCACCACGTTGGCGACTAACTGGTGCGGGTCCACAAGGATCTGCACTCCTGGGATGACTGTCAGTTGGGAAACGGCGATTCCATGGCCGATATCCAGCTGGGAAACGTCCACTGGGATTTCCTGCGGGATATCTTTAGGCAGAGCTGAGACTTTGAGTTCGCGCACCACGTGCTGCAGGATGCCTCCGTGCAGTTTGACTCCCGGCGATTCGCCTACGAAATGGACGGGCACCATCACTTCCAGTTTTTCTGTCATGCTGATTATCTGGAAATCTACATGTATCGGTTTCTGCGTAATAATATGTTTTTGGATTTCCTTGATCACGACCGGAGCCGTTTCGGTTCCTATCTTCAACTCGACTACGGCGTTATGTTTGCCCAAAGTTTTGATCAAACTCTTTTCCGGAACTTTCAGGAGCCTGTTTTGGGACAAAACTTCCCCCTGATATCCTCCGTAAAGGATTGCGGGAACCCATCCTTGTTTTCTCAGGCCCTTGAGACCACCGTTTGAGAGGGTTTCTCTCGATTCTGCTTCCAATATTAAGCTTTCCATGACACTCTTCTCCTTAAGTTTAGTACCAAACTTCTATTATACAAAAAGTTCGCTGATAGAGGAACTAAAATGTGTTCTTTCAATCGCTTCGGCCAGAAGCCTCGCCACCGAAAGAACCGTCACATAGGGCGGTTTGGTTTGGCGCAGAGGGATCGTGTTTGTGACCACAATCTCTTCAAATCGGCAACTGTTGAGCCGCTCGATGGCCGGTCCGGCGAATATGGCGTGCGCGCAGCCGGCATAAATCTTTTTTGCGCCCGCGTTGTGCAGAGCCGTGCAGGCTTTGGAAAGGGTGCCTGCGGTGTCAATGATGTCGTCAATCAGGATCACGTTCTTTCCGTTCACGTCGCCGACGATGTTCATGACCGCCGCTTCGCGCGGCGAGAGACGCCGTTTGTCCACAATCGCCAGATCCGCTTCCAATCGTTTGGCGAACGCCCGCGCTCTTTCCACGCCTCCCGCGTCCGGAGAGACAATCACCAGGTTTCCGGACTCGTTCAAAGACGGGTTCCGTTTGAAGTAATCAATGATCACGGGATTGGCATAGAGGTGGTCCACGGGGATATCGAAGAACCCTTGGATCTGTCCGGCATGCAGATCCATCGTTAGAACGCGGTGAGCGCCGGCGGCCTGGATCAGATTGGCGACCAACTTTGCGGAAATGGGGACGCGCGGTTCGGCTTTGCGGTCCTGCCGGCCATAACCATAGTAAGGGAGCACGGCGGTGATACGGTCGGCGCTGGCGCGCCGGAGGGCATCAATCAGGAGAAGCAGTTCCATCAGATTGTCGTTGGCGGGGAAACAGGTGGGCTGCACCACAAAACAGTCCGCGCCGCGGACATTTTCTTCGATCTTCACCTCCACTTCGCCGTCCGGAAACCGCCCGACATACACTTTGCCCATAGGAATTTCCAAAATGGAACAGATCTCCTCCGCCAGGGGCAGGTTCGCATTCCCGGAAAAAACTTTCAACGTATGGTTATTCTGAGTCATAGGTTAATTCTCCCTTTTTTTCTTTGTCCACCCTGGTTTAATCACGAAAGGCGCTCTCTCAATCGCCAGAGAATCCGGCGGCACGGTTTGAGTTACGGTTGAACCGGCGGCAATCACAGCGCGGGCTCCGATCTGCAGAGGGGCAATCAAATTGGCGTTGGAACCGACAAAGGATTTGGATCCGATGACCGTCCTGTGTTTCTTTTTTCCATCAAAGTTGCAGGTGATCGCTCCTGCGCCCACATTGATCTCATGCCCCAAAGAAGCGTCGCCGATGTAGGAAAGGTGGGAAACTTTTGTCTCTTGTCCGATGGAAGAGTTCTTTATTTCCGTAAAGTTTCCGATGCGCGCTCCTTTAGCGAGGACCGTTCCTTTGCGGATATGGCTGAAAGGTCCGATTTGTACGCCGTCTTTCACCTGAGTTCCATAAACGAAAGAGGCGCGTACGGTCACTCCGTTCCCGATCTCGGAGTCTTCGATAAAACTGTTGGGTCCGATGTGGCAACCTGTTCCGACACGAGTTTTTCCCAAAAGCATGGTTCCCGGTAAAAGTTTGGAATCGGAACCGATTTG